>DWXS01000019.1 GCA_019119045.1 Candidatus Mailhella merdavium
GAGAGCATGGATCTGAACCCTCTTGCCCGCGTGAAGCTGGCGCGCCAGGTCTTCGCCTTCGGCAATCAGGCCCTGCCCCGCGCCCGGAAATACGCTGCCGACCAGCGTCTGAACTGGGCGAACGGGCAGGACATGGCCTCCATAGAGCTGAATCAGGAGGCCTTTCTGAACAACGCCGACGACAGTGATGCCCGTATGCTGAACCTGAACACCATGCGGGAGAGCTACGAGCGTTACGCCGCCCGCAACGGCCTGAGCGAGGAAGAAAAGACGCTGGGCTGGAAGAAGATCCAGTCCGGAGCCTACGGCAGACTTGCGGATAAATATATTTCCGAAGGCAATCTTTCCGCCGCCCACCGCCTCGCCGGGGAAGAGGCTCTCTGGATGGACGGCGAACAGAGCAGGCTGTGGGCAAAGATAACAAGACAGGAAGACATCCTCCGCGCGCAGGCAAAACAGCGCAGGCAGGAGGCGGAACGGGAGACCGCCCGCAGCCTCCGGCAGGAAATACTGGACGAAACGGCCGCCTTTCCCACGCTGGAAGAGCAGCAGACGGCCGCGCTTGCCCGTGCGGAAAGTCTGGAAGACCCGAAGTTGCGGGAAGAGGTTCGGGCGGGAATAGCGCGGGAGCTGGACTGGCGCATACGGCGCCGGGACGCCGAAATTATGCGGACGGGGCTGGAGTTCCGGCGCGCGGCCCGTGAGGAGGGGCTTTCTCCGGAAGAGCAGCTTGCCCGGCTGGAGGAAATGGACATCCCTCCATACGTCCGCGCTGCGCTTGAGGCGGAGCTGGAAAGCGGAACGCAGCGACTGCCGAACGAAGAGAACATGTCCCGCGCCATGACCCTCTTGCGCTCCATCGACGCATCCCGCGCAGGGGGAATGTCCCCGTCTCAGGATGATATCCTTGCCGTGGCATTATACGGCGGCCCGAAGTGTGGCGGTCGGACGGACAGACGGAAGGAGTTCTGGCCTATCTGGAAAAGGGAAACTGGCTCCCGATCAGCCGTCTGGACGATATCTGTCTTGAACTGGGTATGGCCCCGGACAAACGCGGACAAGTCCTCGCCCCTGCCTGGCTCTATGCGGGCGTACTGTGGGAAATGGCACAAAACGGCCAAAGCGACAACAAGTTCAGCGACGAAGAGCTGAAAAAGATCACCACCAACGTCTGGCAACGGCATGACGCAAGGATCGCGGCGCTGGGGGGAACGGTGGTGAAAACAGCTCCGCCGCCTTCCTTTTCTACACTCTTGAACGCATTGCGACAGGTGGATCCGAATGCAGGGCAAGCCTCCATCGATGCTTTTTTTCAGGGATACGGAAATTCCGTTACAGGCTTAATACTGGGAGGGGAACCAAAATTTGCACAGCAGGGAGATAGCCCGTCTGGGCAGGAAGGTTCCCGTGAAACAGAGGGTGTGCAGGAAGATTCCGATGATATTGTGGTTCAGGCGGCACGGTTCTTCGGTCAGACACTTGGCGACGCCCCGGCGCTTTTAGCTGGTGGAATGGCGGGGCGGGCCTTGGCCGGTGCGGCTGCCGGAGCGGCGGGCACGACTCTAGCTACCACGGGACTGTTGGAAAGCATGGGGGCTGCCGGCGGAGCAGGCATGCTGACGGAAGGACTTCGTGCCGCATATATTGACGCAATACAACACGGCGAAGTGGAAAATTGGGATGATTTCCTGCGCCGGGCAGAAGCGGTTTCCCATGAAGGCGGCAAGGGTGCTGCGCTTAATCTGGCCTTGCTGGGAGCAGGGCATGGAACCTCTGCCTTGATGCGTGGTCGCGGCATGGGGCCTCTGTTGAGCGGGGCGGCCGGGGTGGGAGCTGAAGGCGTTGTTCTTGCCGGAACTCAGGCGGCGGCAGAAAAACGCATGCCTTCTGCAGGAGACTTTACCGACGCTGCGCTCATGGTGCTGGGTGGCAGGGCTTCCGGCAGGCTGTACCGCGCAGGCGACGCGGAAACACGGGATATGGCGAGAGTGCTTCAGGACTTGTACGTCAAGCGCGGACTTTCTCCCGAAAAAGCAGCGGAGCTTGTGCTTCGGGACCCCACAGGCCGGGCGGAAAGACTGCTGGAAGAAGGACGGCGCAATGCGGCCAGAAAGGAAGAGCTTCGCGCGCAGGGCAGAAAGACCGATTCTCTGTCTGTGGATTTCACCGATTATCGCAGCGCCGAGCAGATGGCCGTACTGCGTGGCAGGCTTGCTTCCATCCAGCCGGAAGAACAGGATTTTATAAAAGCCCTTGGAGGAAAAGATCAGATATCGCAGCAAAGAGCCCTACATACGGCCAATAACTTGCAACGTGATTTAGGAGTGAAGGCATCACCAGTGGAAACGGCGCCGGGCGTATGGGCCCTGCGCGTGGAAAGCGTTCCGCCCGCCCCTTCGCTGGATGAGCTGCGGCCAAAACTCCGCGCCATATATCAGGCCATGAAACAGGGAATGTCTTTTCCCACGCTTGAGCTGGGCGTCATCGGCCCGGAAGAGGCCGCCCGTATCCGCCGTTGCACAGGACAGGAAACTCTGCTGCAAAAACGTGTATTACGGCTGCGTGACACAGATCATGCAAACGAACGCCACGGCAAAGAAGCCATGAAAGGGCAGGCCGATCTGCGCGAAGAAGATTTCGTGCGCTATGCAGAGGTGGTGCTGGACCCCGACTGGATAGAAAAAGGCAGAATACCCGGCAGTGTTATTTATATGCGCCGCTATCCCCAAGGGACAATATATGCCGTGGAGCAGAGCAAATCCGGCAAACAGATGGTAGGCCGCACCATGTGGCGCGCTCTGCCCGGTGCACAGCCGGAAATCCTTCTCGGCCTGCCGGAGAAAGAAGAGGAGCGGAAGGAAATGACACGGGAAGAATAGGGAAAAGAAGAGCCGCCGCCCCCCTCGTGAACGTCCGAAACGGGTAATGCTCCTGCCGTCTCTAAAGAAACGGGGGTCTGCATACTGGAGGGTGCCCCGGCGGCTTGTTTCCAACATACAGAACCGTGTCCGCTATGTCAAAGATGCTATTTTTTCAAGACAAGCATGCAGGAAAGGATGTACGGCGAGGACGGCATCTTTACCCGGCAGGGGGAGGCGGCCTTCAGCATATGGGGAGAAGCGGGGCAAAAAACAAGGCCGCCTGTTACAGCGGCCTACCCCCGGCGCAACGTCCGAAACGATTTGACGAGTTGGAATCGCACGCCCCGATGGCAAAATCAATATATTCATATTCGGAGAGAAGATCAAGTTCTGTGAGTGAAAAATAACAATATTGAAAAGAGCAGACTTCTCCACGGCGTAAAGGGGAAAGAGGCAGGAGGCCCGGAATATTGAACAGCATGAGAACAGGGGGCGCAGTGCTTTTCGGCTCCCTGCCCTCCACGCTCAAAAATCAGGATATACGCGTGGAGTTTACTACTGCTGAAGGAGAGGCAAAGGCATACCTTATCCGGAAGTATCTTGATGGGGAGGTTCAGAAAGATGTTTGGGATATGCTGGTCGTACGCGACGGAGAGCTTAAAACAAAAATCGCCCGCACAGAAAAGCGGGGGCGGAATTATGTGGAAACACAAATATTAGGGGCGGGAGATACGGTGTCGCAACCCGCCACCACCGGAGGACTGGGAGAGCACCTCCACCCCACGCAGCAGTACAATATTTAAATAAATCGTGGAGTCAAAAAAAGCAAGTAGGGAACAGCATACTCTGATAATGTTGACGCATCCCGCGCAGGGGGAATGTCCTCCGCAGGCGGAAGCTCCCCGTCTCGGGAGGATATCCTTGCCGCGGCATTATACGGCGGACTGACGGACGGACAGACGGAAGGAGTTCTGGCCTATCTGGAAAAGGGAAACTGGCTCCCGATCAGCCGTCTGGACGATATCTGCCTTGAACTGGGCATGGCCCCGGACGAACGCGGACAAGTCCTCGCCCCAGCCTGGCTCTATGAGGGCGTGCTGCGTGAAACGGCCCAAAGCGGCAACAGCCTCAGCGACGAAGAGCTGAAAAAGATCACCACCCGCGTCTGGCAACGGCGCAGCGCATACCTTGCGGTGAAAGGGGGAGATATACAGAAGGCTCACGGACAGGTTCTTGAGTTTCAGTATAGAAAAGCAAAAGAGCTGGAGAGAACACGTTTTCTGCGTCAGATGAGAGAACAAGGCGAGAGTGTCCTTGCCGCATACAGAAAGAACCCTCAGCACTATGATGAAGGCGCACGTTATTATCAGGTTTTGAGACGGCCGCTGGAAGGGTCTCCAGAGTTTATTTTAGACATTATGCCGGACACAGACAATAATGCGAGGCTGGAACACCAGCATTTCTGGGGTGATAACGGGGATAATTTCGGGTTTATGGCAGAAAATAAATCCATATTTAAAGCTGATGGTGTAGTACGATCGGATGATGGTCATACTCTCGATGAATATAAGAAAGACATTCCCGGTTTGGGCACAAGGAAATTTAAAGGCGTTTATATAAGAATGGCACGAGATATGTTGCAGGAGCATTACAGAATATATAATTTACCTCTTCATAATTGTCAGGATT
>DWXS01000020.1 GCA_019119045.1 Candidatus Mailhella merdavium
GTGCCGAAATTGATGACGGACAAAGTATTTACGGAATAGTGAGGCGCCCAGATAATGCGTTTGATATGGGGAGAATTGCTTTTCCAATAGTGTTTTTTCACCGGGGCAGCATAGGAATCGAATTTGGGATAACCGCTGGCAACGGAATTGATCCCTTTATTGTCCGCATATTTTCGTGACAGACGAAGATGCATCGGCGTTTCAACAAAATTAAGCCATGCCAGATTATGAGCAACTCCGTTGAACTGATCTTCGGGAATATTGGCAATCATGACTCCGTAGGGGATACATATGCACAGAGCGCTTTTGAACATGTTTGCGATCTGGTATTCGGGATGAAAATTCCCCATCCAGTGCTGCTCATAGAAAATAATGTCAGGAGAAAGCTCTTCAGGCGGGATAAGCAGATTGTTTTCCTCGTCGCAGACATGAACGACATTGGCCCCGTTCTGTTCATGAAAGGCGCATAATTCCCTGTAGTTTGTTTTTTTTTCTTCAGATACATGGAATGATGCCGGAAATGGCACAATAATCAATTGAAAACATTTATATTTTTTTAATGCGTCATAAATGCTCTGCATGGACCAGAATTGTTTCTGGCTGACAAAAAAACATATTTTTAGCGTATCATAAATTTTTAGTCTTTTACTTTGGATAACATGAAGTATTGCATTTTGTACGGTTGTGAGATCCGGGATTTCCTTTTTTTTCTGCATGACGGTTTCCGTTTATCGTATAGAAGGTATTGCAGGAATAGGGATATTAAAAATTCGTGAAGAGAACATTGCTCGAGAGATGTTATCTCTGCACTGCCGGGATATAATGCTATACATCATAAAAAACAGAAGGTTTATTTTATAACGAGTTGTGTTTCCCCGCAAGGGCAGCCTGCAGAGCGTGCAATGGCAGAGAATTTTGACACGTCAGGCAGAACTGTCTATGTACTCTACGTTCGGTTGAGCGTCACACAGAAGGCAAGGTAGGGGAGCATGATCCAGAACAGTTCCGCGTATGTTTTCGATGAAGAAAATGGCATCTGGTATCGTCCGGATGCGGGAGAATTCTCGTATTCTGATGGAGAAAAGTCGGAAAGAGAGTTGCTTGACCTCATGAAGGCGACAAAAGACAAGAGTGTTTTTTCCAGAGAGCTGCTCAGACATATGACCTCCTGGATGACAACCTATTATCTGTCGCCCCGGCGCAGCAATCTGCTGCGTTTGTTTTCTGAGTATTTTTCCGGAAAGAAGGTTCTGGAACTTGGCTGCGGATGTGGCGCCATTACCCGTTTTCTGGCCGAGTGCGGTGCAGAGGTCGTTGCCGTGGAGGGGAGCCCTCGGCGTGCAGCGATAGCGCGTTCCCGCTGCGAAGGCATGAACAATGTAACGATATATTGTGACCGGATACTTGATATTTCCTTTGAACCTGGTTCGTTTGATTGTGTGACGCTCATCGGCGTACTTGAATATGCGCGTCGTTTCGGTAGAGGAGTTGACCCCGTGCAGGATACGCTTGTTAAGGCCAGGAGTATGCTGCGTAAGGGGGGAGTACTTTTTTTGGCTATTGAGAATCAGTTGGGTCTCAAGTACCTCTCCGGCGTCATAGAAGATCATGTGGGGCAGCCCTTCTGGGGCGTCAATGACTGCTATCGCCCCGGAGAGGTGGTCACATTTCCCCGCGCCGAACTGGATGCGAGGCTCGCAAGAGCCGGGTATGGAGGGCGGAAACTGTTCATTCCGTTGCCGGACTATAAGATTGTCGGGGCAATGCTCTGTCCTTCATCACTCGAGGCCTCCGCAGAGGAATTCGATCCTACGCTTTTGATTCTCAAAAATCTGCCGCCGGATATGGCCCGGGCGGGGTTGCCCGTATTTTCTCTTGAACAGGCTTCCCGCGTCATGGTTCGAGGAGGTCTCACTGCGGATCTTGCCAATTCCTTCCTGTTCGTTGCCTCGGCCGAAGAACAGGGAGTAGATATTGTCGATAATGCCGTTCTGGCCGTTCATTACGGTTCGTTCTGCTCGGCCGAATATGCCAAGGAGGTCGTGTTCCGGCGTGGGGACGAAGGTATTGCCGTGCAGCGCCGCAATCTGGTAAGCGGCACGACTCCCTCAGGACCTTTTGCCCAGCATCTGCTTGATGAGCCGTATGTCAACTGCTCGGAAAGCATGCAGGATGCTCTTCTCAGGGCAGTGAACCGACCGGGATGGGACGAAAAAAGTGTCGCCGTGGCCTTGCGTCCCTGGGTCGCCTGGCTCAGGGTACACAGCAGAGCTGACGAAAACGGACGTCGTATGCTGCCTGCCGAATTTTTTGACGCGGCTCCGCATAATATTCTACGTTCAGCCGATGGTCCTATATTTATTGATAAAGAATGGGATAACGGCAAAGAACTGGAATTGGATTTTGTCGTTTTCCGCAATATTTTTGTTGCACTGTCTTCAATTACCTCAACTGCGGTACCGGCCAAGGGAACAAGTTTTCAGGTTGCGGTCCTTACACTTCAGGCAATGGCCCTCAATGGTGTGACGCTTGCTTCCGGTCGGCTTGACGAATACTACTCGCGTATTCAGGAACTCAACAGACAGGTTTTTGGAAGCAGTGTGACCCGTGAATGGCTGGAGTCCTTCAGTCTGCTCGGCAGACTGATTTGATAAGGATCTGGCAGCAGAGTGCGGACATATGCGGACATATACAGATCATATGCCCGCAGATAGGTGGATTAGTAAGTACAGAGACGTGGTGAGGCAGGCTTCTGCTTTACCACGTTTTTTTACATCGTATGCGTTTTGACGGAGGGTTAATGACTTTCCCCGTCCAGGATGAATTTTTCCATACGTAGCAGATTTTTTTCCGGATCGAAATGTTCCTGTGCGAACTCGAAAGCATTGTGTCCCATTTTTTCCAGTTCCATGCCGGAGCGCGAAAGGACGCTCAAGGTTGCGGCGAGGTGAGCGATATCTCCGGGGCGTACCAGCCAGCCCGTTTTTCCCGGTTTGATGAAAACTTCTTCTTCGCCTGCTGCGATGACAGGGCGACCCATGCTCATGGCCTCGATGATGTCGCGTCCCCAGGGGGAGCCTGTGGGATCGGGACGTACAATACAGTGTACGGAGCGCACGGCCTCCTCAACGTTGTCGGTCCAGTCGTGTATGAAAATGATATCCCCGAGGCTGTTGTGTTCGATGGTGCCCTGCATGCGACGCTGGAGCGGAGCAGGGCGAAGCGCGTCGCCTCCGTATATATGCACACTGGCATGCGCCCGGCGCAGGGCCGGAGCCACCGTTGCCGCCGCGCGCACCAGATCCATGGGGCCTTTCGAGGCTACAAGCTGACCGAAGTACCCGAATCGGACAGGCGCGAGAGGGGGAAAGTCAAGAAAACGGGGCGTTGTTTCGGCACTGTTGAAGATGATACGGCAGGGAATACCCAGCCGTTCCGGCAGTTCCGCCTCTCTTGAACCGATGGCTACAGCCCGGCTGACATGGCGGTGGATGAATTGGGCGACGCTTTCAAAGCGCGGAGAGCTTGGTTCCAGCACTTCTCTGGCAATCAGCACTTTGGGGATATCCGGGGCGAGCGCGGCCAGACTGAGAGCAGGATACCCGTTGAACAGGAGAATATCCGCTTCTTTTGCCAAAGCCTTGAATTCGGGAATGCGCGGCCTCATGGCTTCACAGCGTGCGTCCTGATCCCGTTCCGGAACGGCACATCCCTTGTAGCTGACAGGGAGCCAGCCCCATTCAAAAAGATGGACGGGGACACCCAGTGCGGCGTAATCCGCCGCCATGGGGCGATCCTGACGGGGCGGGATCAGCGTGACAATGGAAAGTTCATGCCGTGCGGCAAGATAGCGGACAAGTATGCGGAGGCTGCGGGCAGAACCTCCCCAGTCGATACTGTGCGTGGCAATAAGAATGCGCATGGCAGATCCTTGAAAAGGGGATTTTTCTTATGAACTTTATGCAAAAGATAGTCGCGGGGAAGGTATTAAGGCAAGCCCGCGTTACAGTCTCCACAAGCGGATACCGGCTTCAGCCACGGCCTTGCGATTATAAAAGCCCTTGACGTCGATCAGAATGGCGTGTTCCGGTTCGCGGAACAGAGGGAGCATTTCCTCCGGGGGCAGGCTTTCAAATTCGCGGTGGGCAACGGCCAGAATAAGCGCGTCCAGATCAAGCAGTTCGTCCAGCGTGTGCAGTTCAAGGCCGTAGTGCCTGCGTACGTCTTCCGGGGCGGCGTGCGGGTCGTGTACCAGCGCGGTGACGCCGTACTCTTCCAGCTCTCTCACCATATCGATGACGCGGGTGTTGCGCGTGTCGGGGATATTTTCCTTGAAGGTGAAGCCAAGAACGCCTACACGGGCACCGTTTACGAGTCTTCCTTCGCGGATGAGCATCTTGACGCAGTTTTCCGCCACATATTTGCCCATACTGTCATTGATGCGGCGTCCGGAAAGAATGACCTGCGGGTGATAGCCCAGAGTTTCCGCCTTATAGGTGAGGTAGTAGGGATCTACGCCGATACAGTGGCCGCCCACAAGTCCCGGCTGAAAATGGAGGAAATTCCATTTTGTCCCCGCCGCGTCCAGAACATCCTGGGTGTCGATTCCCATGAGATTGAAAATCAGGGAAAGTTCGTTCATCAGAGCGATATTGAGATCCCGCTGGGTATTTTCAATGACCTTGGCAGCCTCGGCAACCCTGATGGACGGGGCGCGATGGATGCCGGCGGAAACGACGGAGCCGTAGACCTGTTCCAGAAGGGCGGCCGTAGCCTCATCGCTGCCCGATACGATTTTCATTACTGTTTTGAGCGTATGTACCCTGTCGCCGGGGTTGATGCGTTCCGGAGAATAGCCCACGCTGAAATCTTTGCCGCAGCTCATGCCGGAGGCTTTTTCCAGCAGGGGCACACAAATTTCTTCCGTCACGCCGGGATACACAGTGGATTCATAGACGACCACCGCTCCCCTTTTCATATTCGCGCCCACGGTTTCAGATGCATCCTCCAGAGGGGAGAGATCCGGATTGCGGTGTTCGTCGATGGGAGTGGGGACGGCGACGATGATGATGTCGGCCTCAGCCAGGCGCGTTGCGTCGGTGGTCAGCTCCAGATTGGCGCCGATAAGTTCCGCTCCGTCCACTTCACCTGTCCAGTCCGTTCCGGATCGCAGGGAATTCACACGTTCTTCACTGCGGTCATAACCGATGATCTTCATATTGCGGGCCAGTCCTACGGCCAGAGGCAAGCCCACATAGCCCAGGCCCACGAGAGCCACGCAGGCCTGTCCTGCAAGAAGCGCTTCCATTGATGTCATGCGGAAAACTCCTTTTCCCGTGATTGACGGGCGATACTCCAAAATAAAAAAGAAAGGCTCACACGAGGGGGGCCAGTCCTTCGCCTTCCTTTCTGTAGGCCTGCCCGCAGGAAGAACAGATCAGATTTCGGTTCAGTTTTTCACCGCAGGCGCAGACATAACCGCGTATGCGGGCGGGATTACCATAAATAAGGGCGTGGTCGGGGACGTCGTGCGTGACGACCGCGCCTGCCCCGACAAAGGCATAACGACCGATGGTAACGCCGCATACAATGGTGGCATTGGCTCCGATGGTAGCCCCGCGCTTCACCAGTGTCGGACGGGCCTCATCCATACGGCGAATGGCGGCACGCGGATTCCATACGTTGGTGAATACCATGGAGGGGCCGCAGAACACTTCATCTTCCAGCGTTACATGGCGGTATACGCTGACATTGTTCTGAATCTTACAGGCGTTGCCGATGCGCACATGGGCGTCCACATAGACATTCTGCCCTATATTGCATCCGGATCCGATGACGGCCGAACCCATGACATGGCAGAAATGCCAGATATGCGTGCCTTCGCCGATATGTGCGCCTTCGTCGATGATGCTGCTGGGGTGGATGAAGCGTTCCAAGAGTACCCCCGGATTATGTTACAAGTGAATACGGGCCCGGTCATGTTTTCGCCTGCCTTGCGGAAGGGCAGAACTGGTCGGGCCGGCAGAGTTCTGCACTTCAGAGAATCGTCTGCACCATGAAAGGGACGCTTTCCTGCTTTTTAGCTTGCAAGCGCTTCCGCCAGAGCGGAGACCACTTCGCACTGCTGCTCTTCCTCAAGATAAGGATGCATGGGCAGAGAAAGCACTCGAGCCGTGGCATGTTCCGTAACGGGGAAATCTCCGTCTCCGTAAGCCAGAGCAGCGAAGGCCTTCTGTTTGTGCAGGCCTTTGGGATAATGTACGGCAGCAGGTACGCCTCTGCTCTTCATGGTTTCGATGACAGCAGCCCGATCGCTGTTTTGCGGAAGCTGTACGGTGTACTGAGCCCAAATACAGAGATCTCCGTCTCCGGCAGGAATGGGAGGGGGCAGCAGCCCGCGCTCCTGAAGCCCTGCTTCGCGCAGAAGCGACTCATATCTGGCAGCCACGGCGTTACGGAGTTTGATTTCTTCCGGGAAGAGTTCCCATTTTGCCAGCAGTATGGCAGCCTGTATGGTGTCCAGACGGCCATTCATGCCGGGCCGCACGTTTTCATACTTTTCTTTTTTACTGGCCCGGCCATGATAGCGAAGAGAGTCAATCCGATCTGCCAGTGCGTCGTCGTCAGTGAAGACGGCTCCTCCGTCTCCATAGCAGCCCAGCGGTTTGGTGGGGAAAAAGCTGGTGGCGGCGGCGTCACATCCGCATCCGCCCAGAGGAAGATCATGCCAGCGTCCGCCAAATCCCTGCGCGGCATCTTCCAGAACTTTTAATCCATGATGTTTGGCAGTGGCCAGAATACGATCGTAATCTGCGGGGCGTCCGAATATGTCTACGGGAAGAATGGCCCGGGGGATAAGCCCTCCCTTCTTCGCAGGAAGAGGAAGGGGATGGCGCGACGCGTCGCCGTCACGCAGCGCAGCAAGCGCATCTTCCAGCCTGTCTGCATCCATGTTCAGTGTCAGCGGATCAATGTCCACAAACACCGGAGTTGCACCTGTTTTGGCGATGCTTTCTGCTGTGGCCACGAATGTGAAAGGGGTGGTCAGAACCGCATCGCCGGGACCTAGTTCCCATGCCGTGAGGACAAGATCCAGCGCTGTGGAGCCGGAGGAACAACCGAGGCAGTGCCGCATTCCGGTAAAGGCGGCAAGTTTTGTTTCCAGCTCCTCGACTTCCGGACCAAGGATATAACGCCCGTGTTCCAGCACGGAAGAGATGCGATTCCACAGCTGAGGACGGATACGCTTCTGCTGTGCTTTTAGATCGATAAACTCCACGATACTATGACCTCTGTTTCATTAAAATAGTTTAATATATAATTAACTAATATAGAGATTGTCAAAATATACAGGTGTGTTATTTTCTGTTTTAATATTTAGTGCATTAAAAGCTTTATTTCTTTCTTCTATATCAAAATACTCATCAATACACCTACACTTCATACACATCTTATTTTTATACCATCCATATAAATTATTTACAGTTCTTCTAATAAGATTTATACGATCATTATTCCATAATTTTTCAATATCACATAGGCTATGCTCCTGAACATGAATTTGAGGATTTCCTTTACAGCAATAATTTATAGTATACTGACCTTTGGTATTCAGATATATCATCATATTTGTAAAAGGAAGTAAACAGAATTCAAATTTTTTTTTGCGTATGAAATAAACTTAAATAAGAAAGTTTAACATGAGCACGGTTTGCGAGATTCTTTAATTCAGATAAATTAATATCATTAGCTACATCAACTGAATATGAAGAGGCTGGCATTTCATATGAATAATTTCTGAAAGGAGGACGTCCTAATTTAAGTTCAATTTCAGAAAAATTGTATGTTTTTGCCAGTCCGATAAATTTTGGTATTGATGGAATTGTTTCTTTTAATACAACAAGACTGAGTTTTACAATTACATCTTTATCTCTCTTGTTTATTGCAAGTTCTTCAAGATTTTTCATACTTCTTTCAAAATTTCCTTTATACATAATAGTATTATAAGTTTTGCGATCTACTGCATTTTGTGAGATATGAATTGTATTGCAATATTTCAGAGTTGCATCAAGCTTTTTTCCATGCAGGCCAATCCCATTGGTGTACAGCATGATATGGGATTGTGGAGCCATTCTTCTGAATGCTTCAATAACATCACAGTATTGCGGATGGGTCAGAGCTTCTCCAGAGCCACACACGCAAATATCTTTGACGTCTTTCAACCATTGCATATTTTGAATGGTTTCTGGCGCAAGAAATTTTGGCTTCACTTCATCATGATTTATTCCACAGAAACGACAGCGTTGCTGGCATACATTTGATATGCAGATGGTCAGACTGAGTGGAGCTTTTAAATGAGGAATGGCTGTCGGTAAATTCATTAGAACTTCCTATATGAGAGTTAATATTCCAGGGGCAGGGATACCGTGCGCCTGTCGCGTGCGGAAATATAGGCGGCAATGAGAACTTCCAGCGACTTCAGTCCTTCACGGCCGTCCGTTTCCGGCTGGGCTTCGCCCCGCAGTACATCAATGACGTTTTTGTAATAGAGCGGATGACCGAAGCCGTAAACGGACGTGGTCTGATAGCTGGCGTTTGCGATATCGGCGTCATAGTCCCTGGGTTCGGCGAAGTCCCATATCTGTATTTCGTTCACGGCCACACCGCCTACGCGGGCAGTTCCCTTTTCTCCAAGTATGGTGATGGAGCCTTCGAGGTTTTTCGGCCAGGTGAGCATGGTGACGGCCATGGAACCCAGAGCCCCGCTGCGCCAGCGCACGTTCAGAACGCCGGAATCCTCAACTTCGATATCGCGGGCCAGAGTGCCGGTCATGGCCTGCACGTCGGCTATGGGGCCGATAAGCCATTCCAGCAGATCCACATAATGGCTGGCCTGATTCATGAAGGCTCCGCCGTCCATTTCCCAGGTGCCGCGCCATTTTGCGGAATCATAATATTCCTGCGGTCTGGTCCAGAACACGTTGAGATGCACCATGTGTATTTTGCCGAAGCGCTTTTCGTCCACGGCCCGCTTGAGCAGCTGGAGCGTGGCGTTACGACGGTTCTGTTTGATGACGAACAGGCGCACGTTGGCATCATCGCAGGCTTTTACCATGGCCAGTCCGTCTTTCCAGCGGGTGGCCATAGGTTTTTCCGTCATCACATGCTTGCCGTGCTGCGCCGCAAGAATGGCCTGCTGCGGATGAAGCCCGGACGGTGTGCAGATGGCAACAAGATCGCAGTCCGATTCACGGAGCATGGTTTCGTAATCTTCATAGCCGGGGACATGATATTTTTCCACATGCTCGGCCAGCACACGGGGATTTTCATCGCAGACAGCCACAAGTTTGAGGTTTTCCGCGTGCTTTTCAATGGAACCGAAGTGGTTTTTTGAGATGCGCCCGCAGCCGACCACGGCTATTTTGATAGGACGCCCCGTAATGGTGGGAAACATGATGTGCTCCTGTAAAAAGAAGGAGGAGAAAATTTAGTCAAAATTATGACAAAGGGAATACTTTTCCTCATAATTTATAATGTAAAGCAAAAATCGGGCCAAATTGAAAAAGAAAAATGCGCTGATTGCCATACAGGCTTTTTTTCTGTTATCGAGATAAAACGACGTGAAACTTGGGCATCATCCGAAAAATGGAGAAAATATTATGAATACAAGTAAATCTGATTTGATTTGTAAGAAAAATCTGCCCTATCGAATAGGTGTGGTGTCTGCCATGTGGCAGCGTCTGGAATTAACGGATATTATTTTTTCTCATATTAAAAAACTGCGCTCGAGCCTTGC
>DWXS01000021.1 GCA_019119045.1 Candidatus Mailhella merdavium
TGGGGCAAATACGATATGGTATTTACAGTTCCATCTTGTGAGGGCTAAACTTTTAGCGTCACCCATCGTGACCTCCTTTTGATTTGCTTATGGGCGCAGTTGCCAGACCGCACCTCTTTCTTAGCAAATCAAAAGGAGTGTTTATAACATATAACCAATCAAACCGCCCCTTCAAGGGGCGGTCATGATTTTGAATCTTTTTGGGATAATGAGTCCTGAGTCTAGACTCAGCGTCTGGCAGTTTCTTCAAACCTTATTGAGCTGCAGGCTGATGACCGTACCTCCCGGGACAACTTCAAGATCCTGCCTCATATTTTTCAGCGTCCTTATCTGAGCTTCGCAGGTATCATGGAAGGGGAACAGTCGATCAGGGCAGCTGCGATCCACTTTGAGAAAGCCGAGCCCCTGGTCGAACCAGATAGTCAATGTCGTATCGTCCTGAAAATCCAGACGGAGCGACCGCGCATGGGCCATCCTTTTTTTGTCCATGGGGAAGACCTTGGCTGCCCCCAGCTCGTTCAGCAGTCTTCTGACAGCTTCGTCGCGCTCTGAAGCTCGGCTCCAGTCATCCCACACCTGGGAATGTTCTCCAGAGATGCGGTCTGAAAGCATGACAAAGAATGATGGAGAGGTCCATGCCTCACCGTAGAGTTCTTTCAGGTGCCTGAGCATCCGGTACAGCAGGGCGGCGGTAAGAGGAGAGTTGCAGTACCGGTCGGAGAACAGAATCCGTGCGATGGGGCGACGCTCGGCAATGAGATCAATGCCGAGATTTTTTTCAAGTGACAGGTGCAGCTTGTGCCATAGCCATGCGCCAAAGTCCATAATAGAAGTTTTGTCATTGTTTCCTATTTGTACAATGGAGGTGTTCCCCGATTTTGGTTGAAGATCCTTCTGCTGAATCGGCCTGCGGGTTCCGGCATCACCCTGTGTGCAGCCTTTGAGCAGCAGCCGGTTTTCCTCTTCCTCATACACGGCCCAGCGATGCAGTTTTTCGTCTTCCATGGTGACGGCGAGGCGGGCATAAGGATAGGAGAAGCCTCCTTCAAGCACGCAGCAGGTCACGTTGCCGTGGACAAGCGGAGCAAGGAGCATACGTTCCTCCTGACTGAAGCCATCATACAGCTCCTTTTCCAAGGAAAGTTCGACATGAACCTGTCGCAGTCGCAGAATATCCAGAAGATGGAGCATGTCTCCGTCGCCGGGCATCCACAGAGAGTGCGGACCAAGATGCAAGCATACGGTTGCGTTGGGGTACAGCAGAGAGGCGGACAGCACGGATTCTTCCAGCCGCATGGTCTCCGTTGTCGTCGATGGGCCGAAGATGCGTGCCTTTTCGGGAAGATCAAGCAGGGAGAGCCAGGCAGATGTGAGGACTTCCATGCCCTTATGTCTGTCGAGATCCCGGCTCTGATAGCGCAAGTCAAAGCTGAGGATGCAGTGGGGACATGCCGTTTCACAATCATACCTCTTACAGAGCAGGCGCTCGTGCGCATCATGCAGAAGGGCGGCCATATATGGCGCTGCGGAAGAGGCATAGCCTGCGGCATTTTTGTCGAAAACGAAGAGGGAGGTGCAGAGTGTGCCGTCTTCTCTTCGACGGGTGTCCACGGAACACTCCAGTTCTTCGGTCTGAATGCCGAGACGCGCGGCCAGAGCGTCGCGCAGGGCGACGGCTATGGGGAAGGCCTGTGATTCATCGTTGAGCCAGGACTGGTCTTCCTTTCGCAACTGCACTTCAAGAACGTCGGTTCTGCCCTCGCAGGCCAGCCAGAGAGGCGCTTTTATTTTCCATTCCATACCTTCCCGGCATGCGGGGCAGATATGATTGGCAGGATCGTTTTCGTTTTTTCCACCACGGAGTTTTTGATGTCTCTTCATGACAGAGGGAATTTCCCCTGTTTCGGAGATGGATTCTACTCTGCCGCAGGCGAGGCATACGGCGTAGCCTCTGCCGTACATGCCGCGGGAACTGTAGAACACCGTGCCCGACGTGGTACTGCGGAAACGGGCTGCTTCGGGAAGTCCCAGGGAAATCCACGGCCCGCAGGCACATACGCTGGCTTCGGCATGACTCAGACCAGTCATGCCGAGCGTGACGTTGTTGGATGGTTCGCTGAAAAAGTCCACCGCAAAGCCCGCAGGTTCAAGATACTCATGCCAGTTTTCTTTGGTCAGGGGAGCGCCGCAGTTGCTGCATGTCGTCTGGGAACGGCTGGCTGCCGTGCCGAAGCTGCCGCAATTACGGCATCTCCAGCGACTTCGTATGTTCTGAAGTTCCGCAGCAGCCTCTGCAGAAGCGGGAATATGCCAGTTCAGGGTTATGCCCTTCGATTCATAGACGAGACCGTTGATGGCCACGCTGTTGCCGGGCGCGTACTCAGTAAGAGCCGAAGAGAGGGACCGGCTGGGCAGTTCTCTGCGCATGAACAGATTGTCCGGCTCTTCCCTGCTTTCTTTTTGTCGACGCTTTTGCTCCCGAAAAAGGGCATAGTGCATGGTATCGAAGGTGGCCACATGGAGAGGGAAACCGTGGGCAGGCAGGAATTCCTGAGAAATGAGTTCCTTGAGTAAGTACTCCCTTGCCATGCGCTCCTTGCGGAGGGTAACGGCCTTTTTGGCGGCGGAATCCTTTTCGTCGCCGTTGTTCTGCATGTCTTTTTCCGCTCGGCACAGGGCGTCGTAATCACTTCTCCATCGTGCGTATGCTCTGTCCATGGCTTCGGCAGCCTTTTCTGCCAGAGCCTCCGGGCGTTCGTTCTGGAAAACACTGTTTCGGCACAGGAGTCTTATACCCTCCAGAAGGGGCGAGTCTTTTTCCAGCGTTCTGAACCGCAGGGAGAAGAGACTTGCCGCAGGATTCTTTCCGGTGAAAAAGGCGTCGCATGAGAACTTGACCAGATCCCTGTCATCCTTCTGCTGGCGTTCTTTAAGAAACGCCGTGAGCAGAAGGGCGTTGATGTGCCTTTGCATGATGACAGGACTGTTCAGGGATACATGAGGCACGGGAAGGGCAGTATCGAAGGCCCAGCGGCTGTTGGCAAAGGCTGCCATTTCGTGAGGATTGTCCTTGCACATGGTGAAGGTGAGCGCCCTCGTTTCCCCGCGGCGTCCGGAACGACCGGATCGCTGGAGATAGTTGGCCGGATGCGGCGGCACGTTGTTCATGCCCACGACGGAAATGCCGCCTATGTCTATGCCCATTTCCATGGTGGTGGAGCAGGAGAGTACGTTGATGTCACCGTTGCGGAACATGTTCGTGTATTCGTCGAGTTCAGTAGATGTGAGTTGGGCGGAATGTTCCTGAGCTCTGAAATAAGGCATGAGTTCCACCACGCTGTCATGGTCGGCAAACCAGAGTCCGGCCTGCCGGAGAGCCTGAACCTCCTTGTTTTCCGAAAGCCAGTTGCGGGCTTTTTTTACTCCTTCTTCGGTCGTGGGTTCGAAAGGAGAGGGGTAGCGCGGAATGATGTAATTCTTGCAGGGGGTGTTCTGCTCCCCTTTGCGTGGAAGATAAGGAGAAATACCGACAAAGGTGGTGTCAAGAAAACGCTGTGTGAAGGGGCAGAGCCAGGCTTTTTTCAGCGGTGCAAAGCTCATGGCCGTGTGTTTGAGAAGTATGCCGTCCCCATGTCGTGAACAGAGATCAGGGAGGCTTATGAGCTGGTTCCACGCCTGCCGGAGTACACTGTCGATGATGTCGGCATGTTCCCAGTGGCTTGCGTCCAGGTGCAGCGCACGTTCAAGAAGGCGCACAAGACGGTGCTGTCTGTTGCGGCGGCACTGAGGCCAGATGAGCTGAATTTTTTTGGACTCTTTTTCATCCGGGGCCAGCATGAAGTTCTGGTTGTAGGTCATGCCCAGCCATTTTCTCCAGTCCTTGGAAAAATCGGTGGCGCCGTTACCCCGGAACACGAAGTCAAGGCATATCTTCAGAAAGTCCTTCCAGTCCTGCAGAGTGAGATTATCAGATTTCAATTCTCTGGGAACGTCGGTCACCCTTTCCAGTGCCGGATAGCACACAGCCATGAGGCCCAGTGTCTCGAGGTTGACGGCCTTTGCCGGACGTCTTCCGAATTCGCGGAAAATGAGCATGTTGGCGAAGTTTGTCGTTGAGTTTGCAGAAAACAGCAACGGCGCCTTTTCACGATAGAGCCGGAACAGCGCGTCAAAGGTGGAGCGTTCGTTTTCAAGCTGCCGGGCCATGTCGGTAAAGGAAACGGGAACCTCATCCTTGAGTGCGGCGAGCTCTTTTTTTTTGTTGTCCAGCAGGCTTTGAATGGTAAGACGTGCACTTTCAGGCAGGGTTTCCAGAGTGGCTATTTCCTGTTCCAGCGCAGTGCGTTTTTCATCGTTACCCCCCTGACAATCCCGCAAAGCGATGTGGTAGAGAAGTCCGCGTATGCGCGTAAGTTCGGAAAACAGCTGCATGCGCATGGCCGAGCGTGCCGTTCCCTGCCGGCTGTCGTTGAAGGTGAGCATCTTGCGGCCCCGGAAAGGATGCTGAACAGGATCCTTTCCGTCGGGAGCGAATTCCAGAAGCACCGGGGCTATGGTGTTCTGCAGGTAGGCTGTGTTGATGAAGTTGTAAGCATAGAACTCCTGATTTCCCCGGGAGTTTTCCAGACAGAGAGGACAGTCAAGATCCCCTTTGTCGGGGTCCGGCTCTTTCAGGAAGACACGGACGGCATGGCCGTTGTCCGTGTCCATGAGCCGGAAGGTCTCCTTGTCGAGAAATAAGGAAGCCGACGAGGATCCGGGCCGCATCAGCAGTACGGCGTAGGAGTCCGAAAGACGATTGACAGGCGTTTCTTCGTCGAGGAGTCCTTCTTCCTCTTCCATCTCCAGACCATGTTGTTTCTGTATGAGAAATTCTGCGGGAGTTCCGTCTTCGTCCGTGCGCTCGCTCTTCTGAGCCAGAAGGAAAGGAGTGTGACAGCCTCTGCAGGTGACGATTTCAAACACCGGGCTTCCGCATGAGCAGCGCTCTCGCGATTCCGTCCATACTGAGCCGTAGGGCCAGTCGTCCCCGAGTTCCTTCTGCTTGTGCGGGCAGTTCTGGTCTGCGCAGGCCCAGAGACCGGAAAGCCCCCGGCCGAATATGTGCGCGCGCAGAGGAAGGAACGGTGTACCTTCCGGACTTTTTGTCCACGTCAGCATATCGAGCCAGCGCAGGGCGGTCTCCGTGTCGGCGGGTAGACCCGATTTTTTTAGCATTGCCCGCACTTCGGAGAGTCTGGCCACAGTTTTGTCCCGGGTGAAGAGTGACCGCAAAGCCTTTGCCTCTTTTGAGCGGCAGAGTGCTTTATAACGGGCAGCATGCTGGGACTCTTCGGGTGCCATGGCTTCCAGCTCTTCCAAGGGGATGGGCTTTTCTTCCAGCTCGGGAAGGGAGGGTATGACTCTTTTGCCCGCAATAAGCGAGATCTGAGAGATGGGAACACCAGCCACATCCGCAAGGAAGCGCTTGAGCTCCTGTCCTGCCGGGCTGTCGGGATCGCCTATGGTGGCAGAGGTGGCGACGAAACGCACGTCGTCGGGCTTCACGCCGAAGGACATCTGCACGCGGCGTAACAGAAGCGAAAGTTCCGCCGCCTGCGACCCGATGTAGCAGTGCGCCTCGTCGAGCACTATCCATTCCAGCTTGCCCTGCGACTTCTGCAGGATGGGCGCGTCTTCCGTGCGCACCAGCATGTACTCCAGCATGCTCGCGTTGGTGAAGAGAATGGGGGGCGGGCTTGCGCGCAGATCATCGCGCGAGAGCACTTCGTTGGGATATTTTTTCTCATGGGCGGGAACACTCTGGGGAGTCTTGCCGTTGTAGAGGCAGAAGCGTATGTCACCGTTGAATCCCCGCGTCCAGGCGTCGAGCCGGTCGCGCTGGCTGCTGATGAGTGCGTTGAGCGGATAGAGAAAAAGCGCTTTCACGCCTTCGAGCGGTATGCCTTCTTCCGCACTCTCTTTTGCCAGTCTGTTGAGAATGGGAATCATGAAGCATTCCGTCTTGCCCGAGCCCGTGCCGCTGCTGATGACGGCGGAAGCGGGTTCTTTACGGCAGAGCGTCTCCCAGGCCGCAAGCTGATGCGTGTAGGGCCTGCGGGATAGCGGAAACTCGTAGTCCTGCCGCCGCTCTTCGGGCGGATTGCTCAGACAGCGGACGAGACGCTCGTCCAGAAGTTTTCCTTTGAGCTCGTCCAGCCGGACGTCCGACTGCTGCCAGCCGAACGTAGCTTCAAAGGCGGGGTCACCCGTGAGGCTTCCTTTCTCACCCGGTGCACAGGTAAGCATGGCGTCCAGACAGCGGCGCAGGGAGTCGTTGTTCAGGGGCAGAGCGGAGGGCACATCCTGCCGTATGCGATCCTGAAGACGGGGAAAGAGCCGGGAAAAGTACGACAGAGGCATGATTATGACTCCTTGATGCTGAAGCGTTCCGCAAGACAGCTGCAGGCGGTGAAGGTGGACGCCTGTTCGAACCATGCGGCATCGAAATGGATGTGTTCGCGGATGTGGAATATCGTGTCCTGATCCGGCGGAACGGAGAAAAAGCCCGTCTGCGGTTCAAAGGCCTGAAGTGTGAGAAGAACGGGTAAGCCGAGCACGCTGTTTCTTGGCCCTTGGGAAAACGGTAGAAAACGTTTGAGCTCGGAGTTGTGCCGCTCCCTGTTGACGAGCGCGGCGAACGCTGTGGGCCATTCGTCGTCTGCGTAGGTGCGCAGCAGCGTCTGCATGATGCAGTTCTCGCCCCGGAAAAGGATTTTTTCCGTTTTGTCCGTGGTGAGCGCGGAGTTTTGTTCCCGCTCCTTTTCGTAGCAGGGCAGCGCGACGGCTATGTGCAGGAGCGCGTTGATGGAAGGACAACAGGAGCCGAGCGCTTCCAGAATGTTCTGTACATGGCTCTGCCAGAAGGTGACGGCCATGTCTCTGGAGATGATCTTGCCGAGGTAGTCCTTGATGGCCTGAGCCGCCTCTTTCCAGTCCTCCCGAGACACAAAGTTCCACAGGAAGGGTAGCTCCGTGTCCACCCTTGAGGTAATATCCTGAAACGAAACGCCTGGATGCAGCGCCAGCAGGGCCATGATACGCGGAGAGCGGATAAGCGCATGCCATATTTCCAGCGTGGAGAGCGGCAGATGCTTCACATGACTGAAAAGCCCAAGAAGCGTCGTCCACTCCGGTGCGTCGAGATCCTGTTCCATGGCGGCCGTGCAGGAGGCAAGCGCCTGCTGACGGGTCTCGTTGTCCTTTTCTGCTATGGCGCTCTGAAGAGCATTGAGAGGCGTCTCGTCCTCGCCGCTCACGGTCCAGAGCAGCGGCCGCAGTGACGTGTCTTCTGTATCGTCGAAGAGGAGCCAGGGCCCGGGCCTGTCTAGCGCTTCCGAAACCTCCCATACGCCTGAGGGTGTGCCGTCTTCAAGCAGCTCTTCCGCAAGATTTTTCAGGCCGATCTCCGGGTGGCTGAGCAACAGCGCCTTCATGGCGTAGCCCTGCGATGGGCGTTCTCCTTGTTCAGGAAGGGCGAGCACGGCTCTTGTTTCCTCTGGTATGAGACAGGTCTCGTATCGGGCCACGCTCCAGCCCGCTACCTTCCGACCGTCGAAAAGAATGTCAAGCTGGACGCAGGCATCCAGGCCACTGGTCATGGCGAGCATTTCCAGAAGCGCGCTCTGCCTGTCTATGAGGCGGATGACGGTACCGTTGTCGCTGGTCGTTAGTGGATAAAGCAGACTCTTTCCCGGAAGCGAAAGCCGAAGCGCAGCATGACGTACGCCCGAGCTGAAGCAATACAGCCGCAGGCCGTAAAGATGCAGTGCGCATATCTGTCTTTCTGGAAGAATCTCCTGCTCCTCGGCATTGAAGAGTCTCGCGCCCCTCTGAGGTACGGGCACGCGGATATGTGCGGGGTGCAAACTGTTCTTCCAGTGCACCAGAAGTTCCACCGCGGCAGGAGGAACGTGATTCGGCAGAGCCCTGAACTCGATTTCCAGATCGTCTCCCGACGGGCGGCAGACAAGTTCCAATTCTTCCTGCGGCCGGGCAAAGACAGCATTTTCGGCGCCCCAGCCCGTAAGACGCAGAATACCGTTTCCCTCCTTGTCCGCAGACATCTCGACCGAAGCTTTTGGAGGCAGAATAAGCATGCGATTGCGCAGGCTAGCGCCTCCCACCGTTTGGAACCAGACCTGCGCGATGCCCGCAGAAAATTCCGATGCCGTAGGCGGGGAAAACGTCGTCATGGGCGCGGTCTTCATCAGCATCCTGCCGTGCGGGGACTTTCGCGCATCACCCATGGAGGACACAACCCGGGGAAGCCCACGGAAGGCCAGAGTAGGGTGAAGTATTTCCACATCCCAGAATCGGTTTTCCCGACTCCAGTCGCAGGATTCTTCCACCGGCGAGGCTGTGCGTACCGGAAAAACAAGATTGCCCTTCGTCAGACGACCAGATGTCGTCATGAACCATACATGCCTGTTCGTGCCCGCAAGCGATCCCGTATCCTCGGCGTTTTCGGCCGTCCATCCCGGGGCAAGCGCCATGTAGCAGTTCTTTCCGCGCACGCTTCCCCCGCCCTGCTGCCGGAAGCGGCACTCGTACTGTTCGCCTTCAAATATCCAAGGCAGTTCGGGGTCGAGCTCCGTGCCTCCAGGACAGGCCTGAAGCAGGCTGAATCCCGTGGAATCCGTGTATTGAATAAGAATTTCCTGCGCCGCAGCTGCTTCGGAAAAGATGATGTCATGCTTGTGCTGAGAAAAATAAAAGTCGACGTCCGCGTGTTTTTTCAGTACGACTTCAAAGGCTCTGGCACCGGAGCTGACGCGCATGGAAAGAGTGCGTGGTCTAGTCTCCCTGAGTCCCGTGTCCATGCGCAAAGGCATCTCCAGCTCGGCCAGAAGCTCCCAGTCCCCTTCCGCGTTTCTGACAAGACGGCGTTTTACGGAAACGGGACTGCCCGTTTTCTTCGTCTGGATCGATGACGCGGTCTCTTCCAGCAGATTGTTCAAAAGCGCCCGGGCGGCGGCATCGTACAGAGGCAGAGGAAAACGGGAACGCCAGTCGGGGGCCTTGTCGTCAAGCTCGGCCATGGCTTCGCTGAGCGTGGCTGCCCGGATATATGGCTTGATGTCGAGAATGGCATTGATGGAATCCGCCAGAAGCTCGATGACGGCTTTGTCCCGACAGGACTGAGGCAGCTGATTTTTACAGCTTTCGACCCAACTTGTGATGATTTCGCCGCTCTGACCGGAACGCAACGCCTCCTGAAGAATGGAATGAAGCACTCCTCCGACGGCACCTCTGTTTTCGGAAAGCAGCTTCTGCGGGAGTCCTGCTTCGCGCGCGATAGCTCCGAGATACACATAGCCCTTGTCGTTGACGGCAAGTCCCCAGAACCTTAGGCCGTTTTTTACAGGCTCCATCAGCTCCAGACTGGGGTTCTCCAGCGTGATTTCGAGTCCCTGCAGAACAACGTTGTACGTCCAGGTGGTGCCGTCATATCTTTGCTGCCAGCACAGCGCGGCATAGAGCACGAATACGGCGTCGAAGTCCGGAACTTTGTTCCATAAGTCAAGGGGGTTTTGATAGCCTCTCGCGTAGGCTATCGTCATATTTTGTTTCAGCCCCTCTTCCAAAGCAAGAAACTCGTCCGGAGTGGCATGATAGGAAAAAAGATGTCGTCCGTCAGGTTTTTCGAGACCTCGCTGATACAGGAAATCATGTAGCCATTTTTTGATGTTGAGTTGTTTAGCCATATTGTTTCACCTTGATGGTATATAGGTTTAGTAGTATAAAGACATGCATTCTATGTCAATATTGATGATAGTGTTTGCTGATAACTTAAATTACAATTTTGGTTATTAATTGATAATCTATAGATATTCTATTGAAAGTGTTATTAAAAATAAGTTAGTATATATTAATATATTGAAATATTATTAAAAAATAACATATAGAGTATTTTAATATGTTATAAATAAATATTATGACATCACAAAATTTACTAAGACTATACTTATCATTCAATAATATATTAAACTAACCATAAATGACGTTAAAAATAAATTTATCAGCAATAAATATGAAACAATTAAATATATATGGAATAATTTCATAATTTTATTTATTATTATAACAAATACAAAATAGATTCAAAATATATAGATATTGCAATAAATATAATGTTTTAATATAAATCATAAATATTTGATTTCAAAACAAAATAAATATGACTTATATTGGAAATATAACAGTGCATAAATGTTTGTTATTGAAAAACTTGATATAAAAATAAGAGAATATGAGTTCATAATACTTGAAGAATCAAGCAAGGGCAACGACTACACTTGCACTTGTGCTGGAAGTTTATTTTCAAACAAAATTGATATGGAATTGAGTATTATCACTATGACACCAGACGATTTACCTGATAGCGTTGAAGAAATCATGATCTATGTCACAAAACAGAAATGCAAAATACATTTACTCCGTCAGGCATTGGAGTGGATGCATATGACAAAGCCTCCTGAATAGACAATTTATACAAGATTAACTGTTTCCACAGCCCCTATACTCTACCTGACTATCAGGTAAGATATGTGTGTTCTTATAATTAAATCAAAAAACCATATAGATAACCATATATAAACAAAAATTTGAATAGCATTTAATTTGAAAAAATTTTGGGGCTGTCCTAGCTAAGACTAGTGTTTAGCTTGTTTTA
>DWXS01000001.1 GCA_019119045.1 Candidatus Mailhella merdavium
ATATGTATATTTTATATATTTAATATAGTATTAGTATCTTGTATATACATACATATATAATAAAAATATGTAATATATATATTTTAAATGAAAAATCCTGTAAAACAACATGTTATTATGTAATTACATCATTATTAATAAAAAAACATGTATGGTTCAAGCACAAATACGCCTGCACCATACATGATTATACAATAAAATATATGTGAATAACAGATTACATTTTATAGGGACTGGCAGCCTCCATGCTCTGCAACAGGTATGCAGCTTCAGGGCTGGCCGGATCGTCCGGCATAAAGGTGGTTACCATATCTTCGCCGCGGCGACGGGTTCTCGATTTGGCCGTAGTTTCAAGAATATCTTCTGCAACGCGGATGGGCGCATGAGCGCGAACAGCAAGGGCTATGCCGTCAGAGGGGCGACAATCCAGACGTATCCTCTCGGTACCGGAAAGCATTTCCATCTCGGCAAAATAAGTTCCGTCGCGCAGTTCGGTAATATAGACGCCCTCAAGCTTTACCCCTACGCTGCTCAGTGCGCGGAACATGGTTTCATGCGTTATGGGGCGGTCAAGCGTCTTGCCGTTAAGGGCCAGAGATATGGACAGTGCTTCGGACGCGCCGATCCAGATAGGCAGAATTTCCGCCCCGCCCTTTTCCTGCAGCACGAGAATGGGGGAATTACTTTCTCCATCCATTGTCAGCCCAAGCACTTTCATGTCCACCATAATCATCCTCTCCCGAATTTGCATGTAATACATGCCTTCTATTGCTACGCCGTGGCTTCAGCCATCAGCGAATGTTTCTTTGCTGCGATAAAATGTACGGGAACAAGCAGCCCCGGACGTCCGACACCTGTCGGCAGCGTCAGATTAACGGTATCCCCCCAGGGGTCATGCCCCTGCCACGTTTCTCTGCCGTCGGAAGATTCTTCCGCTTCTCTGCGACTTCTTCCTTCCAGCAGCACATCGGAATTCATGCCCACCCTGCCGACAAGCCAGGCCGCCGACTTTTCATTCTGCAAATTTTGCAGGCGTTCCAGCCGTTCGAGCTGTTCTTCCCGGGGAACCTTGAACGGCATTGCCGAGGCCCGTGTTCCGGGACGATCCGAGTAGCAGAAGGAAAAACTGGACATGAAGTCTGCAGCCTCCACGGCATGCAGCGTATCCCTGAACTCTTCCTCCGTCTCTCCCGGAAAGCCGACGATAAGATCGGTCGACAGGGCAATATCGGGCCTGGTCTTCCTTAATCTGGAAACGAGATCCAGATACCGTGCCATATCATATCCGCGCCCCATGCGTGCCAGAACGGAATCCGATCCGGATTGCAGAGGCAGATGCAGTCTGGGACAAAGCTGCGGCAGCTCGCCGAAGAGCTGCACCATCTCTTCGGAAAAATCCCGTGGATGCGGCGTGACAAAGCGCAGCCGCTTCAGGCCGGGCAGTGCAGCAACCTTACGCAGCAGTTCCGGAAAGGACGTTCCATCCCCGCCGTCATCGCATCCGTAGACATTGACATTCTGCCCCAGCAGGGTGATATCTCCCGCTCCCTGTGCCAGCCACGACTTGCATTCCTCAAGAATGGCCGTGCTGGATCTTGATTTGCGCGGCCCTCTGGTGAAAGGCACAATGCAATATGCACAGAAGTTGTCACAGCCCTGCATGATATTCACAAAGGCCACAGGGGTGACGCCTGCCCCTTCGTTCTTATCAAGGCAGGGATCGCGATCCGGATACTCCGCCGTAAACTCAAGATAATTCAGATGGAGTCCCTTATCTTCCAGCAGGCGGACAAATGCCTCAGGCGCATGAATAATCCCGTCGCTGCCGACGACGAGACGCACCTGAGGATGACGCCGCATAAGCTCCACGCCCAGCTGCTGCGCAACGCAGCCCCCCACGCCTACCACGGCACGGGGATTAACCTGCCTGACCCTGCCGAGCGCGCTGTGAACCTTCTGTTCCGGTTTTTCTCTTACGGAACAGGTATTCAGAAACACGACATCCGCTTCCTCCAGAGGGCGTTCGACAAAACCGCGCCGTACAAGTGCGCGTGCCATCCATTGCGAATCGTTGACATTCATCTGACAACCGAAGGTCAGGCAATGAAATCCGGGCTGAGACATATTCCATCCTGTCAGGGCGAACGACTCCTGAACAGCCGTACGCCATCAAGACCAAAGTCTTACGCTTAGGGTCTTTGTTGTTTACATGGATCGGTCAAATGACCAATAAACATTAGGGCAAGCTTTCCTCTTTCAATCCACAGAGGCCAGCATATCACATTAATCATTCAAAATTTCAACAAGATGCTGAAGTCTTTGTCTACGTTAGGCTGATATGTTCCAAGCCTGCTTCAGACTGGCTGTCAGACAGTAAAAATGTTTTTTTGGGGGGTCCTGTTGTCGTTTCTCTGTATTCCATACCTCACAAAAATATTCATCCCTTACTTGCAAAGGAGTTCCCCCTCTGCAATCATCCCTACGCTCATAGATATTTCACAGATACAGGACAAAAACACAATATGATACTCGGAACGCCCTACCCGTCTGCCGAGGCTTCATCCCGTTGAAGCCCCAGACTGGCGATTCGCAGACCATCCATGCCCAGAATTTTCCATCCCCACCCTCCCCAGGAGAAACTTTCCCCTTCATGCGGAATACGTCCAAGAATCTCCAGAACCATACCGGCAAGCGTCTCTGAACGAAAAACCTCTGAAGTTTCAAGTTGCAATGCAGCCATGGCCTCCGGCAGAGGCATACTTCCGGAAAGCACAAACTCTTCTCCAGAAGGGGCTTCCTTCTTTACACGCTTTTCAGCCCCTCCCGCCAGACACCGGACGACATGTTCCGCCGTCAAGATTCCGGCGGGTCTGCCATACTCGTCAAGAACGACGGCAAGAGGTTCGGAGGCGTCCGCCAGAAGACCCCACATATCTGTAACTCTGGTCTGCTCAAGAACTACGGGTACGGGCCGGGCCAGATCCGCCGCGCATACTGCCGACCCGCTCTTTTGCTGCTTCAACATATCCTGAAGAAACACCGCGCCGAGAATGTCCTCGGAAGACTCATCATATACCGGAATACATGTCTGAGAGGAACGCTCCGCCAGGTTTTTCACTTCTTCCCACGACGCTGAAGCCGCAATCTTATCGGCGTTGCGCCACGGCGTCATGAGCGTCCGGACGCTAAGACCTCCGAAACTCAATATCCGTGCGACAAGTTCGCGCTCCTTCCTCGCACAGAAACCGGCTTCTCCGGCGTCTGCCGCCAGAGCGGCCATTTCCAGCTGGGCCTCTCCCGAATTCAGTTCTCCCAGACTCAACAGTCGAGATACTGCTTCCACCAGGGCTCTACGCGAACCTTTTCGCACGCTCTGCGAACGTCTGCGGCGAACCATGAGTTGCCTGAAGCTTTCCACAAACAACGAAAACAATACGGCGGCATACAGATAGCCCCGCGGTATGGGAACCCCCAGCCCGTCCAGAATGAGGCTCCCCCCGACCATCATCATGAAGCCCAGACACATGACGATAATGGAAGGGTAACGCTCCACAAAGACAGATAAAAATGTAGCGGCGCGCAACATAATCGCCATGGCCACGGCCACGGCAGCCATCATCATGGTCACATCGCTGGCCATACCTACCGCGGTCAGCACCGAATCAAAGGAAAAAAATGCGTCCAGAGCCACAATCTGAACCACAACTGTCCAGAATCCTGCCCCGCCTTCCGCATTTTCCGTTCTGTTACCGCCGTTTTCCTCGAGCTTTTCATGCAGTTCCTGCGATCCCTTGAAGAGCAGGAAAACACCTCCGGCTACAAGGATAATATCGCGCACGGCAAAATCTTTCCCCAGCAGGGTAAACAGAGGTTCCCGCAGGCCTACAAGCCAGGCCATGACGGACAGCAGCACGAATCGCTGCAACAGCGCAAGCCCCATACCCATTCTGAAGGCTTTCTTTCGTCTGTTATGCGGAAGACGTCCGGCCAGAAGGGAAATAAAAAGCAGGTTGTCTATACCGAGTGCAAGCTCCAGAAGAACAAGAACACCCAGTCCAACCCAGGCGGACGGGTCCATCAGCCAGGCGAAATCCCAATTCATGAAGTCTCCTTACAGCAGGTGGAATTAAACAAAAAAGGCGAGTCCGGAATTAAAAATTCCAGATTCGCCTGAAACGGACTCGTGAAATGACTACTTTGAGGAACGTCGTCCATACGGGTTGCAATATAAGGCAGACATGCAGCGTCTGTCAAACCCGGTACGAATTATGCCGGCATCAGAAATACTGCGCCAGCTTGAGCAGTTCGATATCCGCGGCATCCAACCAGGGAGAAACCGTTCTGATCAGCGTCAGAGGAGAAAAATAGGTCTCCCGCCAGTTCAGTTTCAGAAAAATTTCCCCACCCTCGCGTCGTTCATAGTCCACCAGAAGGGAACGGAGATTTTCCGTTTTCAATGTTCCTTTCTTGTTCTCCCTTTCAAAGCCCAGAAAGCTGGAATCCGCAAAATGTTTCCAGTCTTCGGCCAGTCGTCCTGCCCAGTCAGCAAGACGTTCCGGCTCCCGGGCCACGGCCTTTTCTCCCACCTTCAGCCGGAACAGCTCCTCGACGGGCATGGGTACCTTGCCGACAAGCGGCATGAGTTCCGTCCGTACCAGCTCCATTCCTTCAATCATACAGGACGACAGACGTTCCATCACTTCGCTGTCGCGCATGGGAGAACGCAGGGTAACAAGGAACCACTCCGACAGGCTCTCCACGCCTACGGGCAGGGCCCTCCCGAAGGAAAGCAGAGGCAGAGGATGGAAGCCCTGCGAAAAGGACAGCGGCAGTCCTGCGCGACGCAGTGCCCGTTCCAGCAGCGACTGAAGCTCTAGCTGGCTGATCCAGGCGGCGCCGCCATGCTTGCGGTGCCATATACGATAACGCACGGCCCTGCGGGTCAACGCTTCATCTATATGCGGAGGTTCCTTTTTTCTCCCGGGCTCAAAACGGGGGATTTCCGGAATGGGGCCAAAATCAACCTGATCCCGGGAAGGAAAGTTGAGCATGGTGTTAAGAGGAGGATCGCTTTCGCTCGTCCGCAGCAGCGACGGCCCGGCCTTGGTGTCGCAGGCCCCGCAATGACGGCAGGCCTCGTAGCGGCAGTCGCCCGTCACTGCTCCGCGCAAGGCGCGCTCCCGCTCCGTCAGCAGGAAACGGCGGCTGACGCCTGTTTCAAGATGCTCCCAAGGTAAAGGAGCCTCCAGGTCGCGGGCACACGTCCAGTCTTCCGGCTTCATGCCGCACTCTTCCAGAGCTTCAAGCCAGGGTTCCAGGCTGAATCCTTCTATCCAGCTGCTGAAAATTCCGCCCTTGCGGTAGGCCTTTTCCACCACATCGGCAAGACGGCGATCCCCGCGTGAAAGAATGCCTTCCAGGTGACTCATGGCAGGTTCATGCCAGCGCAGACTGATCCCCTTATGGCTCCGTACGGCATCGCGCAGATAAAAAATCCGCTCCTTCATTGCCTCCTGTGAAATCTGAGGCTCCCACTGAAAAGGTGTATGCGTTTTGGGCACAAAAGGAGAAACTGCCGCCGTTACCGTCAGGCGCGGCCCGTACCATTTTCCGTCCTCATCCTTTTTGCGACAGCAGTCGCGCACCTTGACGCACAGATCAACGATGGCATCCAGATCCTCCCGTGTTTCCGTGGGCAGGCCGAGCATGAAGTACAGCTTTACCTGCTGCCAGCCGTACCCGGCAAGCTGGCGCACATGGTGAATAAGAGCCTCTTCCGTAATGCCCTTGTTGATCACATCGCGCAGACGCTGACTGCCCGCCTCGGGTGCAAGCGTGGCTCCCGTGCGCCGTATTCCCGCCATGCGGGCCATAATCTCGCCATCCACCGAGCCCACCCGCAGCGAGGGCAGAGATATGGCAATCTGCTCGCGCGCACAGCGATCCGCCACATCCAGAAACAGGGTTTTCAGGCCCGAAAAATCCCCGCAGGAGAGCGCAAGGAAGGAAACATCGTCATATCCGGTACTTGCCAGACATTCTTCCGTGAGCTTCTCTATTTCCTCAACCGAGCGTTCGCGAGAAGGTCGCAGCGTCATACCCGCCTGACAGAAACGGCATCCCCTTGTACAGCCGCGGGCTATTTCCAGTGAAAGGCGATTGTGTACGGCTCCAAACGGCGTAACCTGACGCACAGGATAGAAAGCATCCTTCATGTCCGCAACAGGACGACGCCGCACTTTTTTATAATCGTCAAAAAGGGGTTCCAGCGTACCGTCCGCGCGCGCAGAAAAGAAAGAAGGAACATATACCCCGGGGATATGCCGGGCTTCCTTCAGAAATTCCGTGCGAGTCCATTTTTCCCCGCGTGCCCGTACAAGAAGTTCCACAAGCTGCGGCATGACGGCCTCGCCTTCCCCCAGCACCATCAAATCCATGAACGGTGCAAGGGGTTCGGCACAAATCGTGCAGCCTCCTCCGGCCATAATCAGCGGCCAGCGGCACAAATCCTCCCCGCGATCCGCAGATCGCAAAGGAATACCTCCCAGATCCAGCATGAGCAGAACATTGGTAAAGGCCAGCTCATGCGTAATGCTGAAGCCCACAAGATGCGTATCCGCAAGATTGGTATCGCTTTCCAGCGTGGCCAGAGGCACCCCCCGCTCGCGCAGAACCTTTGCCGCGTCCCGGCAGGGAGCAAACACCCTCTCGGCAAGAATACCCTCCATGGAATTGAGCTGACCATACAGAATCTTCTGTCCAAGATAGGACATGGCCACTTCATAGAGATCGGGAAAGGCCAAAGCGCAGTGAAGCCGGGCCGATGCGGGCCTGGCTTCAACGGCTCCTTCCTCAATGCCCAGATAACGGCTGGGCCGTGGCAAAAGCGCCAGTATTTCCTTCATGACAACGATTCCTTGCCGGCACCGTACCGCGGCCGTTCTGAAGTTGTGTGTCTCCCTGATGGAGCAGGATTGAAAATACTTCTTTTAAAGAACAGAAAACTCAAACCTGAAAGAGCGGAACTTTACGGCTGCCGCTTCTATCTGCGTTTTCGGCGAGATACCCTGTCCGTGCTGTTCGTTTCGGCCTGCTGACGGAAAGAATGGCCGGAACAGGCAAAAGATATGAGGCCGGAATGACGACTGAACATATGTTGCCAGACGCTCCGGCCTCAAATCAATCCCAGAGCTCCGGCAGCAAAGCCGGCAGACGGGAATTTTCGATCACCCGAAAAACTAGAGAATCAGTCCGGAAGAGCCGGCACCTTTGCCTCCCTTGGGATCAAGACCGCCGGAAGAAAGGGAAAGATTGGAACATGCCTCGAGATATTTATCCTGAACGTCCTGAGGCACTTTGGAATATTCATACAAAAAATGTTCCTGCGCAATACGGCCTGTAAAATCCTGTTCAAAGGGATAGCCGTAGGGCAGGATCATGAGCTGAACACCCTGCTGTGTAGGCACGGTCTGCATGATTGCCACGTCCGTGAGGGCCTTGGCTTCAGCATCATACTTACCGATAACAAGTTCACCCGTCACGATTTTGACCAGACGAATATCATATGCCATGATGAATTTCCTCCATGGATTGTCGGCGAACACTAAAAAGCGTGCGGAAGCTTGTCAAGCCGGGAAGCTGGAAGCCTGCGCCACAAAATTCATACTTCAATATTTCCGTTCTTGCCATGAAAAAGACTGTGCCCTATCTATGGTTACCCGGGCAACACAGGCTCTGCCGCGCGCCAGGGCCGACATTATTTTAAGGATACCGCCATGCTTCCTGTTTCAGATCGTACTTATCCGACAAAGCTGAACGAGCTTGAAATGCGCCTCGGCTATCATTTTTCCGACAGAAGTCTGCTGGAAACGGCACTGACGCACAGCTCATGGAGTAATGAGCGAAAACATGTTGCACATAACGAACGGCTGGAATTTCTTGGTGACGCCGTGCTGGAAATATGCGTATCGGATGTTCTCTATTCCCGATACCCCGAAGAACGCGAGGGAAGCCTGACCCGCCTCCGCTCCCGAATGGTGGGGGAAGAAAAGCTGGCGGAATTGGCAAATAATATTCAGCTGGGAGAATGCCTGCGTCTGGGGAAAGGGGAAGAAGCACAGGGAGGAAGAAAACGGCCCGCGCTGCTGGCTGACGCCATGGAAGCTGTGTTCGGAGCTGTTTATCTCGATGGAGGACAGAAAGCCGCAGCCGCTCTGGTGGCAAAACTCTACAGAGGGCAGTGGCCGGATCCGGACAGTACCAAAAAGGACAAAGACTTTAAAACACGCCTGCAGGAAGTCACGCAGGCAAAGTTTCATGCGTTACCTGCCTATATTCCACGAAAAACCATAGGCCCCGAGCATGCGCTGACCTTTGAAGTGGAACTGCGCCTGCCCGACGGGAAAAGCCTGTTTGCAAAAGGCCCCAGCTTAAAACGGGCCGAACAGGAAGCGGCCTCGTCGGCACTGCGACTTCTGGAAGAAAAACTTTAAATTTTTGAGCCGCCGTATCTACGGCGGCATCCCTGTCTGCGTCGTACAAGGAAGGCCAGACCGGACCCGGGAGGCCGATCCTCCCGGGCCATGTCTTTGGTCTGCCTCGACCTCTATGGTATGATGGTCAATTAGCCGCCAATGAGCTGCATGGCCATCTGGGGCAGCGAGTTCGCCTGACTCAACATTGCAACACCGGACTGCACAAGAATCTGGTTACGTACAAAGTTGGTCATTTCAGTGGCGACGTCGACGTCAGAAATCTGGGATTCCGCCGACTGCAGGTTTTCAGCCTGGATTTCCAGGTTGGTGATGGTGTTTTCAAGTCTGTTCTGCATCGCACCAAGGTGGGCACGGATATTATCCTTGGAGACGATTGCCGCGTTGATGGCATCCAGAGCCTTCTGAGCGTTCTCTTGAGTGGAAATGTCATGGCCCGCCTTCGTTGCGCCGACGGAATTGCCAACACCAAGGGCAGATGCGGTGGCACTGCCGATCTGGACATAGTAGTAGTCTTCAGCCGAATCGTTGCCGGTACCGAAGTGAATCTTCAGCTTGCCGGTAGAGACCAACCCTGAACCATCATGCTGATCGCTGGACAGGTTGCCGTCCAGCAGCTTGATGCCGTTGAAGTCCGTAGCGTTGGCGATACGGGTGATTTCCGAAGCCATCTGCTGATATTCGGAGTCGATGATCAGACGCTGGGTGGAGTCATAGGTACCGGTAGCAGCCTGTTCCGCAAGTTCCTTCATGCGGATGAGCTTTTCGTCGACGACCTGAAGCGCACCGTCAGCGGTCTGAATCAGAGAAATACCGTCGTTGGCGTTGCGGACACCCTGATTAAGAGTGCTGATTTCCGCACGCATCAATTCACGAATTGCCAGACCGGCCGCGTCGTCCGCAGCCGTTTCCACACGAAGACCGGAAGAAAGTTTACGGGTGGAGTCGGAAAGCTTGCGGTAGTTGCTATTGAGATGACGCGCGGCGTTCATCGCCATCATATTGTGATTAACAACCAAAGACATAATATTCACCCTCCTTGAGGCGTTTGCATGCCCGAAATAATG
>DWXS01000022.1 GCA_019119045.1 Candidatus Mailhella merdavium
TTTGTCGCTGGCGAGACTGGGGAATCTGGGAAAAAATTTTTGCACAGTTGATGGAGATGGCGGATTTTGAATGGCTTCTGATAGATTCCAGTTACCGTAAGATTCATCCGCATGCAGCGGGAACCTGCTGAGGCACTGAGACCATGAATCGTACAAAAAGGGGACTCTACACCCAAATACATCTGGCCGTGGATGCACATGGTAGGTCGATCCGAGTTACTCTCACAGAGGCTAGTTATGCTGATATCCGAAAGACAATCAACTTATTGAAGGGGTAAATCCCCAGAGAGTCATTGTCGATAAAGTATATAACGCAGATTCTTTTCCTAGTTTTCTTTCTGAAGAGAAAATAGAGCTTGTTATTCCCCCAATCCGACGAAAGCACCTCTCACAAATCAAATATGATAAGTACTAATATAAGATACGTCATCTTATCGAAAATACATTTTTGCATTTAACAGGATGGCGATGGTTCGCAACACGATATACCAAACAAGCGACATTATTTTTGACAATAGGCCAAACTCGTTGTATTTAATATAGTGGAAAATCTTGTGACGACACGCTCTAGCCTTGTTCTTTGAAAGATATCATCCCCTCAGTCCCCACGTTCCTATGGTCAGACCTTGCAGCTCCGGCGCAATCGACGTATTGGCTCTGAGAAGGAAAATCACGACAAGCCGTCTGTTATGTTCCGAGTGAAACAAGCCCGTTTTAAGGACGCAGTGCATGAAAGCAGATGAACATATGGAATGTCTTTCCATCCCACGGGAAAAGGAAACGCTGGAGCAACTTCTTGCCGTCTGGCAGAGTTCCGTACAGGCAACGCACCATTTCCTGAACGGGGAAGACATTACGGAGCTGCGTCCTTTCGTATGGCAGGCACTTAAGGAAATCCCCCTGCTCCATGCAATTTGTGAGGCAGGGGGGAAACGAGTCGGTTTCATGGGGGTTCAGGCAGACAGGCTGGAAATGCTCTTTCTGCATCCGCAGGTTTGCGGCAGAGGACTCGGTACGCACATGCTCGCATTTGCCGTGAAGGAACTTGGTGTCCGCAGACTTGATGTCAACGAACAGAATCCCGCCGCGCTGAAATTCTATCTGAGCCGGGGATTCCGCGTGACGGCGCGTTCTCCACTGGACAGCCAGGGAAAGCCCTGGCCAATCCTCCATATGGAGCTGAAGCAAAGTATCTGAGAAGACGCCGACAAGCCGGTTTCATGTCCGCACAGAGAGCCACGTATGGCCCGCATATCCTGCCTGACACGGAGTCTGGAACTGTTCGCCCGTTCTGAAGACAGCACGAGCTGATACCGAGAGCCTTTCTCTGCAACTTAATATGGAACAACGCAGGCCCCTCCTCATCAAAGAAAAAACCGGCGATGTTCCATTGAAAATATTTCCTGAACGGTATGCAAGATCAGAAAAGAAGCTGTCGTTCGGCCACTCCTTATTCCATGCCTTCTTTCTTCCCTTCCGCACGGAAGCTGTTCAGCCATTCTCCAGCAGAGGCAAGCCCGCTCCGCACACATGTCCCTGCCTGCCGCAGTTCCTGCGGGAAAACCAGAGCGGCCGTCACAAGCCCCAGAACCATCAGGGTCAGGGTTCCCGCAAGCAGCGCCAGAGCGATTCCCGCCATACTAAGGCTAAGACACAGAGCCGCGCCGATCCTCATTCCTTCCGCAAGCCTTTTCATAAATTTCCCGCGCTTCACAAACACTTGCGGAATCTGGCCAGATGCAAGGCATTGAAGGCCAGAAACATGCAGCCAAAAAAGCCATGTACCGTTCCGCTTCCTGCAAGAATACCGGCTAGGGAGACCCCAAGGCTGAAGAGCATCCCTCTGTTTTCCAGCCTGCGCGACACTATCCGTCCAAGCTTTGAGCCGGACAAGTGCCGCGCCTTCTCCTGTGTCCCGTCAAATTCCAGCCCGAGAATCTGCCGAAGCTCTTCCACAAAAGCAAGCAGATGCAGGGAACTCAGCAGTTCGGAATCATACTCCAGCAGCAGCGATCCCGTTCGAGAATTTATATGCGCGCTGAACACGCCCTGCCTGGCTTCCAGAACTGACCTGACTTTCTCCCCTGTAGCTCTATTTTTCAGCATATCATGGCGGATGCGTACCCTTCCCGGCGTCATGCTGCGAATATATTCCCTCATGTTTCCGCTCCTTCTGAGTATCTGCCTTCACCTTGCGGGAACAGCGGACGCATGGCATTCAAACATACGCCCAGCGTTGTCAAATTATGCAATATCGCACTGCTGCCGGGCGACAGAATACCGACAAGACTCCCGACAAGATAAAGACTGTTGAGGCCGACGGCCGCAGCAAAATTAAAATGCACACGATTCATGGTGCGTTTTCCGAGTTCCCTTGCCGCGACAAGTTCTCCCAAACTGCTCCGCGTCAATACCACATCCGCTACTTCACGGGCCAGATCCGCGCCATCCCGGAGCGTTATTCCGGCATCGGCGGCAGACAGCGCGGGAGAATCGTTGATGCCGTCTCCGACCATTATGACACAATATCCGTCTGCTTTCAGATTCTTCACTATATCCGCCTTGTCGGCAGGAAGAACCTGAGAAAGGTATTCTTTTATATCCAGACAGCGGGCCACGGCAGCCGCACTGCCTTCATCATCTCCGGTCAGCATGAGGATGCGCGTTATGCCTTGCTCGCGCAGATGCTTTATGATTCCTGCCGATTCCGGACGCAAAGGATCTTCAATGCCGATAATACCGGCCAAATGTTCATCGATGGCCAGATACAGTATGGACTGTCCCTTCTCCGTCAGTCGGGCCGCCTCCGGCAGCATGGAGTCTACGCTGATCCCCTCATCCTGTTCGATATAGTGACGACTGCCGATGAAGACACGTTGCCCGCGCAGTGTCGAAGCTATGCCGTGCGCCACAATATATTTTACTTCAGCATGTTCTTCCTGATGTTGAAGACGCTCCTCCTCCGCTCTGCGAACGACAGCCCGTGCCACGGGATGGGGAAAATGCTCCTCAAGGCAGGCCGCAAGACGGAGTACCTCTTCCCGCGTTCTCCCCCGTGCCGGAAGGACGTCGCCCACCCGAGGACGGGATTCCGTCAAGGTTCCGGTTTTATCAAAAATCACGGCATCCGCCTGAGCCAGCACCTCAAGGAAGCGTCCTCCTTTTATAAGCACTCCCCTTCCCGCTCCTTCGCGAATGGCCGTCAGAATGGCAAGCGGTGTGGCAAGTTTCAATGCACACGAATAATCCACCATGAGTACCCCGGCCGCCCGCATGGGGTTGCGGGTTGCCAGCAATACCAGAGCTGCCAGCAGAAAGGTAAAAGGAACCACAGCATCGGACAGTCGCTCCATTTTGCCCTGAATCCCGGCCTTACGGGCCTCCGACTCGTCAATAAAACGCATTATCTGCTGAAAGCGGGTCTGCCGACCGACACCCGTCGGCTCAATGATAAGTTCTCCTTCTTCCACGGCCGTTCCGGCAAAGACAAAATTTCCAGGCGCACGCAGTACGCCGAGAGCTTCCCCCGTCATGTAGGCCTGGTTGACCGAGGCCTCCCCTTCCACAACTCTGCCGTCAACAGGAATGGCAGAGCCGGAACGAACCACGACAAAATCTCCAGCCTGCAACTTGTCTATGGGAATATGTATTTCCTTCCCCTCTCGACGAACCCATATATTCGTCGCCGTAAGAGCCAGTCGTTCCGCCAGACTGCTCAAAGATTTCTTGCGTGTCCACGCCTCCAGCGATTCCCCGAAAGCCAGCAGCAACGTAAGCAGTCCGGCTGTCCCGAAATCGCGCATGACCAGAGATACGCCAATGGCTGCTGCATCCAGAACATCGGCATTCAAACGCCCTCCCAGCAGACTTTTTCCCCCTCTGAGCAAAAAGGGGACGCCACGACGCAGCGCGCCGACGACACGCAGAGGAAGCGGCATAAAGGGGCGAAACAGAACGTAGCGAAGCAGCGGCAATACATCCGGCTTCTCCCTGCGACAGATATCTTCCCGGCTTTGCTCCCCTGCCGGCGGCAGAGATGCCGGAGCGGCATCCAGCAGCGTCAGAGCGGCTTTGCGCGTTGCAGGAAGCGCATACAGAAGAAGAATACTGCCGGTGCGAGGGTTTACCCTCACACCTTCCATACCCGGCAGAGCATTCAAGCCGTCGGCAAGGCGTACTGCCATATTACGATTGAATACTCTGTTTGAACGAAGCCTGATCCGTCCCGGTAGTTCATGAACAATGCAAAACATGATTCCCCCGGCAAACAATCCTAGACACTAGCGTGCAGCGCCGCAGGAACGACGCTGCACATTCGACGGAAACAATTCCGCCCCATACTCGACATCAGGCTTTGTTTTCCCGCCGCTCTTCGGCGGCAACGCGCGCTTCGGCCACCATGTCTTCCATATCCTCTTTAACGCCTTCCATCTTGGCAAGAACGGCATCCTTCATATCCATCCCGCGACTGAGCAGCTCCGTAGCAAAGGGTTTGATATCCAACTTCCCTCTGCTCACGGCAACAGCGCCGACGACTCCAAGAGTTACACCGCCCAAAAAAAACAAACCGTACTTCAGATTCTCGTTCATGGCACACCTCTTTTGAAGTTTGACAACAAATATTCAGCATGAATACGCCGAGCCGTTTTCTCGCCTGTCCGGATAATGACAAAGCTGACGACATGAACACTCAGATAGTTATCCGCAACATTCAGACAGAAGGCGGCAAAGGCTGCTGTAAAACTTTGGGCGACCCGCAGGAGACAGGCCCGACCCACCTGTCGTATATTCCTGCGGACCGCCCTCGACAGGAAGGGGTATTCCCTTCGTCAGACGGTTTTCCTGTCACGGACTGCGCGGGGGAGGAGGACAAAACCCGCTCATTCCGTCCATTCCACTGCCGGGACTGCATGCGGACAGTCCGTATCGGCATACGCTGAACCGTCTCAATTCATCATGACGTCTTCCTGAACATCAGCTTGTTCTGCCTGAAAAAGGGAGAACACGCACGTCAGCCCCACACGGAAAGGCCGACATTGTAGGCTACAACCGCCACGCCGTAAGCCAGCAGCGTATTGAAGACCAGAGAGAATACCAGCCAACGCCATCCTCCCGCCTCATTCTTGATGACAACCAGAGCCACAAAGCACGGGGAGTACAGGAGAACAAACAACATCAGCGAAAGGGCGTTCGCTCGCGACCAGTCGGGTTGCGAAGCCAAAGTTTCCGCAAGAGAACCGGCATCCTCGGGATCCACCTCGCCGAGGGAATAGGCAGTACCAAGGGTGGACACAAGGGCTTCCTTGGCGGCTATGCCGCTCACAAGGCCGACATTGGTACGCCAGTTGAACCCGGCCGGAGCCGTAAGAGGTTCCAGAGCCTTACCGAGGCGTCCCCCTATCGTGTTCTGAAGTTCGGCTTCCGCCATTGCCTGCCGGGCCTGATCGAGAGCGGATTCGGCCGCGCTGCGCTCCTCTTCCGTCACGTTCAGCGGCAGGGCTTCCAGATGAGCCTCGGCAGCAGATATGGCGGCCTCATAGGGTGCGGCCGTCTGTTCGTCAAGCCTGGGGAAGGTCATGGCGGCCCATATCAGAATGGAAGCTGCAAGAAGCACAGTGCCGGCTTTTTTGATATACATCCAGGCACGCTCCCAGCAGTGAATGCCTATGGCCCGCAGAGTAGGCAGGCGATACGGGGGCAACTCCATGACAAAGGGCGTCGATTCTCCTCTGATGATGGTAGAGCGCAACAGCCGGGCAATAATCAGGGCACAGGCCCAGCCCGCCAGCAACAGCCCCATCATTACCGTCGCTTCACTGCCGGGAAAGAACACCCCCGCCAGAAGCAGAAACACCGGCAACTTTGCCCCGCATGCCATATACGGCAGGGTCAGCAGCGTCGCCAGTTTTTCTCTGGGGCTGCGCAACGTCCGTGTGGCCATGGCTCCGGGAATGGCGCACCCGCCCGCGATTCCTCCTGCCGTGATATAGGCCATCATGGAATTGCCGTGCAGACCGAAGGCACGGAATATGCGATCCACCATGTAGGCCATGCGCGCCATATAGCCCGTATCTTCCAGAAAGGCCACAAAGGCGAACAGAATGAGAACCAGAGGTACAAAACTCAATATTCCGCCAAGGCCGGCAATCACACCATCGACAATCAGAGAATGCAGCAAGCCCTCAGGAAGCAGTGCGGAACACACGTCTCCCAGCCAGCCGAAGAAATTTTCCACCCAGCCCTGCGGATAGGCTCCGATCACAAAAGTCACCTGAAAAACAAGATACAGAACGGCGATCATAATGATGGGGCCAAGCAGAGGATTGACAAGTATCTTGTCCAGTTTATCGCTCAAGGCCAGACGATCATGGTTTCCGACATGAGTGACGACGCCGTCTTTCAGCATGCCGCGGATAAATCCATAACGATAGTCGGAAATTACGGCTTCCGGCGAAGTCCCCGTCGTGGAACGAATATGTGCGGCAAGAGCGTCATATGCCGCCCGCAGGGAAGATTCGAGACGGGAATCTGCGGCATGCAGGTGCTTCCAGGCCTCACTATCTCCCTCGATTAACTTGATCGCAAACCAGCGTATCGGCGCCGCGCCTTTCCATATTCCCGCTTCCGAAATACGCTGCTCCATGACGCTCAGGACGGGATCAATATCCGAGCCATACGATATATGAAGTCCCTTGCGGGCCGATTCCGAACGTCCCACCTCAAGCGCAGCGGCAAGCGCCTTGTCCAGACCTTCCCCTGAACGGGCAACCGTCTCGACCACAGGAGAGGATAAGGCACGGGAAAGCCGCGCCGTATCAATCTGGTACCCCGCCTTGCGGGCCTCATCCATCATATTCAGCGCCAGAACAAGCGGCTGCCCCATTTCCAGCAGCTGTACCGTAAGATACAGGTTGCGTTCCAGAGCGGAAGCATCCGCCATGTCGATGACGGCCAGAGGAGGATTTTCCGTCAGCTCCCGGCGTGCGACAACCTCTTCCATCGAGTAGGCCGTCAGCGAATAGGTCCCGGGAAGATCCACCAGCTGTACAGGCTGGCCATGCGTATGGGCCACACCTTCCTTGCGCTCAACCGTCACGCCGGGATAATTGCCCACATGCTGACGCGCCCCCGTCCACGCATTAAAGGCCGTGGTTTTGCCGCAGTTCGGATTACCGGCAAGAGCAACACGGGGACGCCCCGCAACATAGCCCGGAAGAGTCTCGCTTCCCGCCTCGGGTTTCAAGGTCTGCCGTACCTGACTCATCTCTCTACCTCCACACTGATAAAATCCGCCTCACGGTTACGCAACGCCAACGTCACCCCGGACAGACGCAAGGCCACGGGATCCCTCAGCGGAGCATGGCCGACCACCTCCACCTCTACGCCGGGGACCAGCCCCATATCGCGGATACGACGTCCCAGCTCTCCCTCCGCTCCTATACGCAGGATACGGCCCTTCTGCCCTTCTTTCATTTCTCTCAGCCCAATGGACTTCCCGCTCAACATGACTTGAACTCCTTCCTGCCTTCTCCGCCCGATCGCGAAATATATGCCCATCGACGGTATTCAGCGCCGCGCCGACTGTCCTTCGTGATGCGATCCCTGCGCTTGTGCAGTTTCAATCTATTCTTTAACGAATAGTAAATTGAATTTTATTTTTAAAATAAAATAAAAAAAATTAATCACCGGCTTTCTTTAACGAACTGCACGCAGCAGTACCGGGCCGGATCCTGCGGGAACAGCCGCTGCACCCGCATCCGCAACCGCCCTTTGACCGCACGGCACTCCGCACCCGCCGGAGAAAAAACAGAAAAGCCAACAGAACAATAACACCAACAACAATTCCCTGCATACATGCTCCTTCTGCGCTCGACATGCTCTTGTCAAAAGAAAATGTTTCCTCGCAGACCGACTTCATGCCTTTTGTATGACAGGTCTTCGTACTCCTGTCAATAAAATTGAAATACATTTTCAATTTTATACTCATTTTTTCTCATTTATTCACACAATATACTAAAATTATTAATATAAAACATTAAATAGAAATGAAATGCACAATTCATATCGTATCATAGTTTTCCATTACCGGACGACCATACCCGTGCATAGCCGATTTTTTGCTGCCCGGCCCCTGGGGACGCAAAACCCTTTCCCGGTAAAGCGTCTGCTGCCATCCGTCGCCATGCGGATCAGCCTGCCGCTTTCCCCGCGGCATGGCAGATCTGCACCGGAATAACGCTGCGGAACATGCGGCAAGGAGCAGCCCCGCCCTCTTCCCGGGAAACCACAAATGTCGGCCCCGGGAAATACGGGGCAGGAGCTTGTTCAATGAAGTGCCGTGGAACGTGTCAGGCCGTATTTCGGGAAAAAGTCATCGATGCCCTGTTCCCCGGAAGAAGATCAGAACGACAGGCGCAGCATCGTACAGAGCTGTTCCAGGTCAAGATGCCTTTCAAGCGTGTCTGCCAGGAGATCCAGAGATTTTTCAGGAGAGCTGACGCACACTTTCCGTTCATTTTTTCCCCGACGCCGACGTAAATCATTAAGAAATGCGTTGCGCCACACATCGTCGTCAAAGAGTCCGTGACCATAGGTTCCCCAGAAGATCCCCTGCCCCTTACTCCGGCTCAGCATCCAGCCATGCGCCTGCTCTTCAGGATTTACCGTCCAGATCCGGAGCGCGGCCCCCTCGCTTCTCCCCTCCACGGGAGAAGACAAAGAAGGGGTTGTTTCCGTTTTTCCATGATGTATTTCATACACCGACAGAGGAAGCCCGAGAACAAGATCTTCCGCAGCAGAGCGACGCAGTATTTTGTGTTCTCCCAGCGTGGTTTCGAGGGGCAGCAGGCCGAACGCCTCTTCCACATGGCCGGGGGAATCCTCCAGCCCCTCGGGATCGGCCACACGGGTTCCCATCATCTGCATTCCTCCGCAGATGCCGAGGATATCCCCACTTCCTTCGCGTCGTACCTCCTCTTTGATCGACTTCTCCAGCCCGTTGCTCCGCAGAGAACGCAAGGCGGCAGCGGTACATCTGCTTCCGGGCAGAATGATCAAATCTGGATGCCCCAACTCTTCAGGACGGGTTACCATGCGCACACGCACCCCGGGTTCGGCAAGCAGCGGATCGATGTCCGACAGGTTGCTCAGATACGGAATATCAACAAGCACAACATCAAGGGTATCTTCAGCCGCCGGACACTCCTCATCCGTGCCCCGGCGCAGAATACGTCCGGCTCGGTAGGCTACGGAATCTTCTTCCGGCAGGATCAGCCCCTCCACCCACGGGACAACGCCGAGAAAAGGCTTTCCGGTCAGTCTGCTCACCTGCTCAAGAGCCGGAGGAAGAAGAGAGGCATCACCACGAAATTTGTTGATCACAAATCCATCCAGCAGCTCCCGTTCCCAGTCTTCCATCAATGCCAGCGTACCGGCCAGCGAAGCAAACACGCCGCCCCGATCGATATCGCCGACAAGAATCATCCGTGCGCGGGCCTCTCTGGCCATGTTGGTATTGACGATATCGCCCCTCTTGAGATTGATTTCCGCCGGGCTACCCGCACCTTCAAGAATCATGAGATCGCGCCCCCGGGCTAGGGAAGCGTAGGCATGGCATACCTCGTGAAAGAGTTTCGGCTTGAGTCTCTCATATTCATGAACACGGCAGAATCCCCGGGCCTTTCCCAGCACAACAACCTGTGAACCCGTCTGGGAGCTTGGTTTCAACAGCACAGGATTCATCCGGACATCGGGCCGCAGTCCGCACGCACGAGCCTGAAGAGCCTGCGCCCGGCCTATTTCCCCCCCCTCGTCCGTTACTGCGGAATTGAGCGCCATGTTCTGGGCCTTGAACGGCGCAACGTTCAGCCCCCGGCGGGAAAAAAGGCGACACAGCCCTGCGGAAATCAAACTTTTTCCAGCATCGGATGAAGTCCCCAGAACCATGAGTGCCGGGGGCAGCGTAACCCCCTCAAGCAAGTCCCGGGGCAATTCGGCTGGTACGAAAGATTCTTGCATCATATTCTCCTTCGGCGGGAGAGTATGCCGATACGGCGCATGCCTTGCAAGAGCGTGGTCATCTGCCGGAAATACGCGCTTGCAAGGCAGCCCACAGACACGTTAACATACTGAAAAAAACGGAGCGATACGCCATGTTCCGCAAAATACTTCTCGGATTTCTCCTCATTATCGTACTGGTTGTGGCAGGAGGCTGGATGTTCCTCAAGACTCAGGGTGATGTCATTCTGGAAAAATTCAGCCAACTGGTGGAAAAAAATACCGGAAAACCCCTGCATATGGAGGGCTTGCCGGAAATCGGCATCTTTCCCGGTATCAGCCTGACGCTGGGTCCATCGACCTGGGGCGAAAAGGAAGATGACATTTCCGTATCTTTCAGTCGGGCAAGTATCCGCGTTTCCGCCTCCGCACTGCTTGCCGGACGCATGGAACTTACCAGTCTGGAAGCCGACGATCTGAAGGTCAACTGCCGTTTTCCGGCTCCCGCTCCGGAAAGCTCTCCGACCGCCTCCGGGACGGACGGCAACGCGCCTGCCGCCCCGCAGAAAACGGCGTCTCCCCTGACGGAGGTCAGCCTTGAGGAACGCATCAACCATATGCTGGGACTTGCGCCGGACACGGCAATCCTGAACAGAGCATCTGTCGCTCTTCTATGGGAGGATGGACGCTCGTGTACTTTCTCCAACATCTCCCTGAAATTGACCAATGCACGTCCCAACGCCACGCTTGGTCTGGAAAGTTCCGCTGACGTCGCCTTTCGCCAGACGCCTGGAGGAGTGCTTCGTCGGGCCGGGTTACAGCTTGAAAGCAATCTGGGCTGCAAGGACGGAGCTGTTTCCGCCGTCGTCCACAAAGCTCTCATCCATCCGGAAGAACAGATGGGCTTCACTGAAGATGCCAGTTTTTCGGGAGGAATGGCCTGGACGCCCGGAAACAATACCCTGACGCTGAATAATCTGGAATCCAGCCTGCCCGGCATCACCTTCAGCGCATCAGGCACACTTTCCGCCCCGGACATGGCCCGTCTTCTTGCCGTTGCCCCGCGAACTCTGGCTGAACATATTCTGTTGAAAGGTTCCGGAGGACTTCAGATACGTTGCAAGGGTTCCCTGCATCCGTTAATGCTGGCTGCGGGATTCACCCCTTTCCAGGACAAGAACGCGCTGACGGCGCTGAATGCCGATATTGCCTTGCGTCTTGAAGGCGGACTCCTCACGCTCGAAAAACTGGACGGCTCGCTGGACGGCACAAGTTTTTCCGGCAGTCTGGAAGGCAGCATTGAACCTCCCGTACTGCGCGGCAATCTGCAACTGGGCGAAGTCGTCCCTGCGCGATATCTGCCCGCTCCGGGAAAGGAAGAAAAAAGCACCTCCATACCGCGTGTGACCGAACGCAAAAGCGAAAGCGGAGCCACCGTACTGGTCATACAGCCCTGGCCGGCCGTGGATCTCAGCCTTTCCGTCGAAAGAGTGATCTGGGAAAAATTCCTGGTGGAAAATATTCAGGCAAAAATCAGCGGCGATCAGGGAACCTACCACGTCAATCCTCTCACCTTTACGGCATGGGACAGCCAGGCAAAGGCCTCCATTGACGCCGTACTGCCCGCCGTGTCGGCTCTGGCCTCCGCAGGAAGCAGTCTGCGCGACACGGATCTGCACCTGCAACTCAGCGCGGACAATATCAATCTGCGAAAAATTGTGGAAAGTCTGCCGGACAATGAAAAACTTCGTCCGGAACAGGTTTCCGGCAAAGGAAAGATCAACGCAAGCCTGAACTTCAACGCGTCGAATTTTCCCGGAACTCTGAACGGACAGGGAAGCATTTCCGCAGCCCCTCTGACGCTCACACTGACCGAACTTGCCGGCGTCTCCAAAGATCTGAAGGGATTTGCCGCACTTCTGGGAGGACGCGCTCAGGGTATCGAAAAAATTGAAAAACTGGCCTCTTCCGGAACTGATTTTGAAAAGCTTCTGATCACGTTCACGAGCAGCAAGGGCATCATCACCGTGACAGACGCGCGCTGCACTTCACCGGAGCTGGAACTTTCCGGCAAAGGCACCATCAATCTCCCCGGGGAAACGCTCGATCTCGCGGGAACACTGCGCGTCGCAGGGGTGGCCAGTCTTCCCGTCAGCATGAAGGGTCCCTTTACAAAACCGGCCTATCGGCTTGATATGGGGCGAGATCTGAAGAAGATAGATCTTTCTCTGCAACCGGGAGGAAAACTGGAAAGAGAAATCTCCCGAGGACTCGAAAAACTTTTTAAATAGCATTCCCCAATACCGGGTCCCATACCAGTAACACAGCAGAGATCTTCTTCCTCATTCAGATATTCGTTTCATTATTCTTTTACCGGATGCTGTTTTTTATTATATTGTCGTGAAAATTGCATATACCTGCCATAAGATACTTGCAATTTATTGATCTTCAGGCATATAGGGAAACACAAACTGCTGCTGACAAAACGCAGGCATACATTTAAGGCAGACAATTCTGGAGGAACAACATAATGGACGATTATCTGAAACAGGCTCTGGAAATCGTAAAAGCCCAGGCTTCGGTTCGCGTCATGTCCGAAGAAGAAATCACTTCCATGGTGCGTACGTTATCCGCGAGCCTCAAAACGCTTGAAGACTCCCCCATTGAAGAAGAAGATAACGCCGCACCAGCCATGCCTCCGGCGAAATCCATCAAGGAAAAATCCGTCACATGCTTGGAATGCGGCAAAACATTTAAAATCATTACCCGCAAGCATCTTGCCACGCATGATCTCGACGCTGAAAGCTACCGTGCAAAATGGGGCCTGAAGAAGAATACCCCTCTCGTCTGCAAGGAACTGCAGCGTGAACGCCGTAAAAAGATGAAGGATATGCAGCTCTGGGAAAAGCGTCGGATCAGCGGCGCCCACAAGGATGAAGAATAAACAGGTATTGAGGGCGGTCTCATGACCGCCTTCTCTCTTCGGCGGCGGCCCTTCCTCATATGGGGCCGCAGTTCTTTTTTTGCACTTTTACCTCCTTCTTTCTCATGTCGGCCAAAAAAACCAATGCCGCAAGAATTCTGGATGCTCTGGGTATCCCCTACGAAATACATACCGCTACAATCGACGAAAACGATCTGTCTGCTGTAGCCCTGGCAAAAACCCTTGGAGTTCCCCCTGAACAGGTGTTCAAGACTCTTGTTGTTCGGGCCGAAGGGAAAAGTTCCAGCGAAATCATCATGACCTGCATTCCCGGCCCTGCCGAACTGGATCTAAAAAAAACAGCCGCTGTCTCCGGACATAAAAGCGCCGCCATGGTTCACCTCAAGGAGGTTTTTCCGCTGACGGGCTATATACGGGGCGGCTGCTCCCCTCTGGGGGCAAAGAAGAACTACCCTGTCTATCTGGATGAAAACGCAATTCTGTGGGAACGTATTTTCGTCAGCGCAGGACAGAGAGGAGTTCAGCTTCTGCTCGCTCCGGACGATCTGCTCCGCGCCGTCTCGGCTGTCTATGCGGATCTTTGCAAAGATGTTCAGGACGGCGCAGGCAATCCCCTATAAAGGATACTCTTCGCATACTTCAGAAATCGCGCATGCAGCTTCATTTCCTGTCGGGCCGGAGCTTTTCTGTTCAGGATTTGCAGACTGAAAACAGTTTTTCTCGCAAATAGAAAAAAATATGCTTCCTCGCAATTTTTTGCTTGACTTACCATGCTCGTGAAGGTAACAACACGGTTCTCGGGTCGTTAACTCAGGCGGTAGAGTACCTGCCTTTTAAGCAGAGAGTCGCAGGTTCGAATCCTGCACGACCCACCAACTTTCCGTTTTAAGAAACCCCGCGATGTATTGCGCATCGCGGGGTTTCATATTTTCTGCCCGTACCATGCGGGATTCTTTCGGAAATAACGCTTTACATCCGGCAAATCCGGAGCTATTCGCTCCTTCCGTTCGTTTTTTATGATTCCGGATTTTCCGGAAGGAGTCCCTCATGCACACTGCCGCTCATCTGCGTCGCCAACTCTTCAGTCTGACAAGCCCCATCTTTGTGGAACTGCTTCTGATCATGCTGCTCAGTGCCGTGGATGTCATCATGCTCAGTCAGCACTCCGACAATGCCGTGGCTGCAGTAGGTGTAGATACCCAGATTCTGAATATGGTTTTTCTTGTCTTTGAAGTGTTCACGGCGGGGACTACCGTACTTTGCGCCCGTTACAGAGGCGCACGCGATCAGGAAAACGTCACCAGAGTCATCGGCATCTCCCTGCTCTTCAACGGACTTTCCGGGCTTCTTGTCAGTGCCGCCCTTGCGTTGTTTGCCGAGCCGATTCTGCACCTCATGGGCATACGACCGGATCTCATGAACGACGCGGCATCTTATATGAAGATTGTGGGCGGCATGGCCTTTCTGCAGGGGCTTGCTTTCACCATCTCCGCCGTGTTGCGCAGTATGGAAATGGCCTCCTACCCCATGTTTGTCACCCTGATTATGAATATTCTGAACGTAGCGGGCAATTATACATTGATCTTCGGCCACTTTGGGGCTCCTTCCCTCGGGGTGACCGGTGCGGCCATTTCTACATCCGGATGCAGAGCCGTAGCCCTTTGCCTGCTGCTCTTTATCCTGTTCCGTAAGGGTGTCCGCGTTCCGCTGCGTATCTTTCATCCCTTTCCCTTCGGTAAGCTCCGGGAACTGCTGGGGATCGGACTTCCCGCCGCAGGAGAATTCTTTTCCTATCAGTTTTCGCAGCTCGTCATTACCTTTTTTATCAACAAACTCGGAAACGAGGCCCTCGCCGCCCGTGCCTACTGTGTAAACATCATTATGTTTTCCTATCTATTTGCCAGCGCCATCGGTCAGGGAGGTTCCATCCTTGTTGGCTGGCTCATCGGCAGACATCGTATTGAAGCAGCCTACAAAATGGGCTGGTTCTGCTTCAAAGCCGCACTTGCCGTAACCGTGAGCATATCCGTCATTACCGCTCTGCTGGGTCACGTCATCGTTCCCCTGCTGACGGACAATCCGATCATCATTAAGTTATGTACGACTATCCTTTTTGTGGATATTCTGCTGGAATTCGGACGCCCGGTGAATATTCTGGCAGGCTTCATGCTGCGTTCTGCAAGCGACTCCACCTATGTGTTTCTTGTCGGCGTCAGCATCATGTGGAGCGTCGCAACTGCACTCAGCTACCTATTCGGAATTGTCCTTCACTGGGGACTTGTCGGCATGTGGATAGCCTTTACCATGGATGAAGTCATCAGAGCCGTTCTCCTGGCAAGACGCTGGCGCAGTATGAAATGGGCGGAAAAATTCCATACACAGGCATCCTTTTCCGAAGGCGTCGAACAGAAGGCCCTATGAAAAAACGTATTTGCGTGCTGGGAAACTGTGTTGCACATCGGCTGCAAAAAATGCTCGCGGCCAATATGGCCCTGACTGAACGTTTTCTCCCTGTCGACACGCCCTTTATTCATGAAGTGGCCAGGCAGGAAGACGGTAAAGCACAGCTGGAACGTCTCGCGGCTCTGGCTCTTTCCTGCGACATCATCCTGACGCAGCCGCTGTTCAATTTCGGACCGTGCAACACGGAACAGCTGCGCTCCAGACTCTCTCCCGGCCAGAAACTTCTGACCTTTTCCGCTCCGGACTTCAAAGCCTACTTTCCCGATATCTGTGTGCTTTCCTGTAAGACAAATCTTCGTTTTACCCCCATTCTGGATCGGGACAGTCGTATTATTTTTGCCTGCCATGTTAAAGGCATTTCTATTTTCGATGTGGAGCAAATCTACCTTAATCATCCGATGTTCGAAAAAAAGGCCATGCTGGCAGGCCTGGCCACCTCGCTGGAGCGATATGCAAAGCGCGAACAGGGCGTAGACATTCCCACCGGGGATTATGTTGCCAGATATTGTACAACGCGCAGGCTCTTCTTCAGCGAACTGCACCCGACGGACGAAATTCTTGCTCTTCTCCGCAATCGCACTCTGGAAGCTCTGGGCCTGCCGCCTCTTTCCGAGGACAGCCCGCTGGAAGTGGAAAGTTTCGGATTCAACCGCTGGCCCGTCATCACCCGTTCAAGCAATATGTTCCGCTTTCCGGGGCAGGAATATTATATTCTGGCAGGTGTTCGCCTTTCCATTGAAGATGTAGCCATGGCCTATTACAACTTTTATCAATTTCATCCGCACATTGTGGAAGCCAACCTTGCGCTTGCCGAGGGCGTTCTGGATTAAGGCAGGAATTTTTTGTATAAACGGTATGAACACCCTTCAGGGTAGACCGCAAGACGAAACGCATCTTCCCGTGTCCTTCTCCATACCGGGACGGTGACGCCTGTCCGGGAATGGGATTCCGTCAGCGTTCCGATCACGCTATTTCGGAAACGGGCCAACCGTGCCACCGAACATCGGCTCCGGCGAAACGCCGTTCCATAACGCGGAGGGCTTCCGGATTTTCATCCATCAATATGCAGTTGCGCCCCAGCTCCCGTGCCGCTGCACCAAAACTGCCGCTCCCGGCGAAAAAATCGCACAGCATATCTCCCGGACGGGAATGAACCTTGACGATACGCCGCAAAATCCCCAACGGCTTCTGCGTGGCATAACCGGTTTTCTCCTTTCCGTTGGGGCTGACAATGGTATGCCACCAGACATCCGTAGGCGTTTTGCCGCGCGCCGCCTTTTCCGGCCCGACAAGCTCCGGCGCCATATAGGGAATGCGATCTATGCTCTCATAATTGAAAACATATGATTCGGGATTTTTTGCATACCACAGGATATTGTCATGCTTGGCCGACCAGCGTCTTTTTGATCTTGCGCCATAATCATAGGCCCAGATTATCTCATTGATAAATGACCTTCTTCCGAAAATTTCATCAAGCATGATCTTGCAGTAATGGGATTCCCGATAATCTATATGAAAAAAAAGACTGCCGTCATCCGTCAGGATGCGCCGGGCTTCCTCCAGACGAGGACGGAGAAAGGCGGGCAGATCTTCAAAGCTGTCATGATATCCCCGGGTCTCCCGGCGTATGGTCTTGTAACGTAAGCCCTTGAAGCCGACTCTGTCCCCTTTTTCGTCACGAACGGTACTCAGGCTGGTACGTTGCTGGGTCTTCCCGGTATTGAACGGAGGATCGATATAAATAAGGTTAACGGAACTCCCTGCCATATCTCGCAGAAACGGAAGATTGTCCCCAAAAAAAATATCGAGCATACTGCACCCTGTAACTCAACGAAAAAACTTTTTATCTGTTTTTCTTCCTTCTCGAGCTGTTCTAGTGCATACCGGCAAGCCAAGGCAAGAAAGTCTTGCCGTGGCAAAGGACAGTAGACATAGGCCCGTCCTCCGCTTACACTGGAGATATACCATGTTTTTGAGGGCTACCATGAATATCACCCGTCTTCATCTGATTTTTTTCAGTCCAGTCTTTCACACCCGAGTCATTGCACGGATGCTCGGCGCACGACTCAACGCCGCACTCGGCTTGGCAGAAGCTCCTGTCGAACATGATATCACAGACTACTCCCAGGCCAGCCCTTCCCTGCGCTTCGGCCCCGAGGATCTGGTCATACTGGCCTCGCCGGTATACGGCGGCCGCCTGCCCTATCCTGCCGCACAGCGTCTGATGCTGTGCGAAGGCAGAAAAACACCGGCGCTGCTCGTAGTCAGCTACGGCAATCGTGCTTTTGAGGATGCTCTGCTGGAAATGAAGGATATTGTGGAAAAACAGAAGTTTTTGCCCGTTGCGGCCGCAGCCTGTGTTGCTGAACACAGCATTGCTCCCGTCTATGCCGCAGGACGCCCCGACGCCGATGACGAAAAGACCTTCTCCGCCTTTTCCTCCTCCGTCAAAACGCTTCTGGACGGCTTTGATCCCCGTCTGCCCCATACGCTTTCCGTACCGGGGAATCACCCTTATCGTCTGTACAGGGAATCTCCCCTTCCCCAGACAATAGACGAGCGCTGTACAAAGTGCGGCATGTGCGCTCAGGCCTGCCCCACCCATGCCATTTCAGAAACGGAACCGGACAGAATAAATAGCAGCCGCTGCATTTCCTGTATGCGCTGCGTCAATATCTGCCCCTGTCATGCGCGCCACGCAAGCGAAGCCATGATCCGTGCCGTTACCGAAAAACTGGCTCCGCTCTGCTCCGATCGCAAGGAAAACAGCTACTTTCTTGCTGTCTCTTCCTCGCAGCAAACTGCGGAAGCATAATCCTTACTCCGGAAAAAAAGCTACAATCTCCTGATTTTCCGAGTTTTTTCATTTTGAACCTGTTCCCGGAGTCATACGAAGCAAAACTTGTCCGCGATGCAGGATCAAGCGCAACCTGCTCGTGAGGCAGCCACCTGAGGGGTGCCCCGCATGGCCTTGTCTGTACCCGCAGAGTGTACAGACATGAGCAGCGGCACAGTCATCATTGCAGAGACGGGGCAAGCGCAAACGCTATGAGCCGGAACACAGGGTTCCGGTCGGCAGAGAATTTTACGAACAAAAGGTCTGCAACGGCCTTTTTTTTACAGAGTCTCTCTTCCGTATACACGCTGAAAGGGGAGAAGAAAGCACGGACTTTCTTCTCCCCTTTCAATGGTTCTTTATGTATCCGCTATGCTGAAAGCTTTGCCTTCAGCAGAGCAAAGACCTCGTCGATACCCGCCGGATTGTTTCCGCCGGCCTGAGCCATATCCGGACGACCTCCGCCGGAACCACCCACGGGAGCGGCTATGATACGGATCAGATCAGGAGCGGTGAAGCGTCCATGAAGATCCTTTGAAACATAAAGGATGAGCTGCGCCTTGCCGTTATCCTCCGCCGCCAGACAGGCAATCCCGGAAGGCAGCTTTGAACGCACATCATCCATGACTTCACGCAGGGCCTTCATGCCCATGCTTCCCATTTTTGCGGCAACGAGCTTCACGCCGCCGATTTCCGTCATGCTGTCCATGACATTGCCGCTTCCACCGGACTGGGCCTGAGCCTTGTCCAGATCCTTGCGCAAGGTTCTGATTTCCTTCTGAAGAGCCTCCACGCGGGAAAGCAGTTCGCCCGGACGCCCCTTCAGCCGTGCGCCGAGTTCGGCCAGCTCCTGACGCTGCTCCTGAAGCAGCTTCAGAGCGTTCCAGCCTGTGGCCGCCTCGATACGGCGGACTCCCGCCGCCACCCCGGATTCGGAAAGGATGACGAAAGAACCTGCCTGCCCGGTACGGGACAGGTGCGTCCCTCCGCACAGCTCGACGGATGCGGGCTCACTTCCGGGTTCGCCCACGGAAACCACGCGCACCACATCGCCGTATTTTTCATCAAACAGAGCCATTGCCCCGGAGGCAACCGCCTCATCATGGGCCATTTCCTTTGTGGTAACGGGATAATCCGCAAGAATGAGCCGGTTGACTTCCGCCTCAATGGCCGCCAGTTCTTCCGCCGTCACCGCCGCAATATGGGAGAAGTCGAAACGCAGACGATCCGGCGCAACCAGTGAACCGGCCTGATGGACATGCATTCCCAGAACCTTGCGCAATGCCGCATGCAGCAAGTGGGTGCAGGTATGGTTGCGGGCAGAGGCCATGCGCGTTCCTTCCTGCACGGTCAGCCGGACTTCCTGCTCAGGCAGCAGCTCGCCTTCCTTCACTTCCACATGATGGGCAACGATCTTCTGCAGGGGCTTGATGGTATCAAGGACTTCAGCAGTACCGCCGGGAAATTCCAGCAGCCCCGTATCGCCGATCTGCCCTCCGGAAGCTCCATAGAACGGCGTGCGCCCGGTAACGACATAGCCTTTCGCACCGGAAGGCAGGACATCGACAGGCAGAGCATCCTCATCCAGAAGAGCAACCACACGACTTTCTCCCTTCAGGGAATCATAGCCGCAGAACTCCGACTGCACACCTTCATCCTGAAGAGCCTGGAAACGCGCCAGAATATCGTTGCCGCTCTTGTCCTTACGGGCAGCGCGGGCACGTTCCTTCTGTTCCTTCATGCGCTCCGCAAAGCCTTCCGTATCCACGCTGAAGCCGCGTTTGACGGCGACATCCTCCACAATATCAAGGGGGAAACCGTAGGTGTCATAGAGGCGGAAGGCAACTTCGCCGGAAACTGTCTTTCCGCCGGATTTTTCCAGTGCGGAAAGCTCATCTTCAAGCAGAGCAAGCCCCTTATCCAGCGTCAGACGAAAACGCTCTTCCTCTTCGCGCACCACACGTTCCAGAAATTCGGCGTTGCCTTTCAGTTCCGGATAGGCGTCTCCCATCAGATCCACGACCTTGGAGACGGATTTGTACATAAAGGCTTCATGCAGCCCCATCAGAGTACCAAAGCGCAGAGCGCGTCTGATGAGGCGGCGCAGCACATAGCCGCGCCCTTCGTTCGAGGGCAGAATACCTTCCGAGATCAGGAAGGCCGCAGCCCGGCTGTGGTCGGCGATGACGCGCAGAGCCGTGTCCACGTCGTTGGTATCCGGCGCGCTGTGGGCATAGGTCACACCGGCAATGGAAGCAGTATATTCGATAAGATCCAGGAAAAGATCACAGTCGAAGTTGGAACGCTTGCCCTGGCATACAGCAGCCACACGCTCCAGCCCCATACCCGTATCAATGTTCGGATGTTCCAGCGGTACGCGGCGTCCGTCCGGGAGCTGATCAAACTGGGTGAAGACCAGATTCCATATTTCCAGAAAACGATCGCAGTCGCACTTGCCTATGCCGCAATTCGGCCCGCAGGCCATATCCTCGCCCTGGTCAATATAGATTTCCGAACAGGGGCCGCAGGGGCCGGTATCCCCCATGGTCCAGAAGTTGTCCTTCTCTCCCATGCGGGTAATGCGATCCGGCGTCAATCCGGCGATTTTCTGCCACAAATTAAAAGCTTCGTCATCTTCACGAAAAACCGTGACATACAGTTTGTCCTTGGGCAGACCAAGCTCCTCCGTGACAAACTGCCAGGCCCAGCGAATGGCATCTTCCTTGAAGTAATCGCCGAAGGAAAAATTCCCCAGCATTTCAAAGAAGGTATGATGACGGGCGGTGCGCCCCACATTTTCAAGATCGTTGTGCTTGCCGCTGACGCGCAGACATTTCTGAGCCGTGGTGGCCCGCTTGTACGAGCGCACTTCCTGCCCGAGAAAGCACTTCTTGAACTGAACCATCCCCGCGTTGGTGAACAGCAGCGTCGGGTCGTCGCGCGGCACGAGGGAAGAAGAGGCAACAATGGTATGCCCCTGCTTTTTGAAGAATTCCAGATATTTTTTACGAATTTCCTTGGCTGTGAGCATATCCTTCCCCAGAAAAGAACACTCCGCCGGTGCGGAATGCCGATTGAACAGCGTTACAGATCAAAATCCTCTTCCGGCAGAGCGTCGCCGGGCATGTCGTCAGCGTCAACAGCAGCTCCGGAGGCCGGGGACGAAACGCCCAGATGTTCGATGAGCTTGCGCTCAATCTCATCGCGCAGGGCTGTGTTTTCATCCAGCAGCGCACGGACGTTTTCACGCCCCTGCCCCAGCTTTTCCGAACCATAGGCGAACCACGCGCCGCTTTTATCCACGATACCGGCCTCGACCGCCATATCCAGCACTTCCCCGGAACGGGAAATTCCCGTCCCCCAGACGATATCGAATTTCGCCTCGCGGAACGGCGGAGCCATCTTGTTCTTCACAACCTTGACGCGGGTCAGGGAGCCGTAGGCTTCGTCCTTATCCTTGAGGGTCTGGATTCGGCGTATATCCATACGCACCGAGCTGTAAAACTTCAGAGCGTTGCCGCCGGTGGTGGTTTCCGGACTGCCATAGCCCATCTGCCCGATTTTCATGCGTATCTGATTGATGAAAATGACAGAAGTGCGGGATTTGTGGATGGTTCCGGTAAGTTTACGCATGGCATGGCTCATGAGCCGGGCCTGTCCGCCGACCTGACTTTCCCCCATGACGCCTTCAAGTTCTGCCTGCGGGATAAGCGCAGCCACGGAGTCGACGACCACCAGATCAACCGCGCCGGAACGAACCAGCATGTCGGCGATATCAAGAGCCTGCTCCCCGTGATCGGGCTGAGAAATCAGCAGTTCGTCAATCTTCACGCCGAGACGGGCGGCATAACTGACATCAAGCGCATGTTCGGCATCGACAAAGGCCGCCGTTCCGCCCATCTTCTGGCATTCCGCAATGATATGCAGCGTCAGAGTGGTCTTGCCCGAAGATTCCGGGCCGTAGATTTCCGTCACTCTGCCGCGGGGGATACCGCCGATACCCAGCGCAAGATCAAGCCCTATCGAACCGGTAGGAATAACCGGAACACGCACATGGGCGTCGTCGGAAAGCTTCATGACAGCGCCTTGCCCGTACTTGCGTTCGATGGTGGACAATGCGGTGCGGAGAGCCTCCCTGCGGGCTTCTTCCGTGGACGCTGCTGAAACAGAGGCCTTTTTTGCCATGAACTTACTCCTGAAGATAACGCAATTTCACCAGTTGCAACAGTTACGGAGCCGAGCTTGTCCGTATTCGCCGAGGTATCTGTCAAAGCGCAGCCCCGGACAGGCAAACGTAAGTCCCCCGCCTTCACCGCGCTACGGATCCGATACGCCGGACAACAAAAGCTCCAAGCCGTCTATTCTAGCAAAAGCTCCGAAGAGGAGCAAGGAAAAGCGGGGAAGGCAGCCTGAGGCGCAGAACGCAGACAGGCCTTCCGGCGGCAGCTCGGAAAGGCGGGAGAGAGCGTATCCTGAACCATACAGGCCCTTGCCCGTCTCCGTGCGCTGCGTGTGTATACTCCCCGCGAACTGACGCGAACAGTGCTATTTTTTCCAGAATTCCGGAACCAGCATGATCAACAGAGCATAAAATTCCAGCCTTCCCAGCAGCATGATCAGAGAAAGCACCCATTTGGAAAAGGCAGGCATCCAGCCGAAATTATCGACGGGGCCGACCTTCCCCAGCCCCGGCCCGACATTGGAAATGCAGGTGAGGCTTGCGGTAAAGGCCGTGGCAAGATCGATTTCCTGCGCTGCCAGCGCAAAGGCCCCCGCCAGCGTCACCAGAACATAGAGAATAAAAAAGTTGAATATGCCGGACAACACCTCGGAAGGAACCGGCCCGCTTTTCAGCTTGATATTCCGCACGGCCCGGGGATGCAGCTGTCTGAAAAGCTCTCCGTATGCGGCACGCAGCAGCACGACGGCCCGCATGATCTTCAGACCTCCTGCCGTTGAACCGGTACAGCCGCCGAGGAGCGTCAGCAAAAGAATGAAGGCAAGTGCGAGAGAGGGCCAGTTCACATAATTTTCCGATATGAAGCCCGTTGTCGTACACAGGGAAACCAGCTGGAACACGCTTGCCCGCACGATGCGTTCCAGATCCGCAGGGCCTTCCAGAGGAAAGGTTCCGCGTACCGCCAGCAGCACCGACACGATGACCGAGCAGATCAGCAGAATCCACACATAGGCAAGCAGCTCCGTGCTGCTGCCGTAGGCTCGTACGTTTCCCTTCAGAAACGCATAATGCAGGCTGAAACGCATCCCGGCAAGAAACATGAACACGATGATGATCCATTGAATCGCCGGGCTGGGATAGGCGGCGATGGAAGCATTTCTGGTGGAAAAGCCTCCCGTGGCCAGTGTGGAAAAGGAATGGTTGAGAGCATCGAACCAGTCCATGCCGGCCAGCATGAGCAGTACGGTTTCCAGCGCCGTCAGCAGCAGATATATTTTCCACAGGGTCAGAGCCGTATCCCGCATGCGGGGAGTAAGTTTGCCGGGATTGGGGCCGCTGGCTTCCGCACGGTACAGCTGCATTCCTCCCACGCCGAGCAGGGGCAGGACGATGAGGCTCAGCACGATGATTCCCAGCCCTCCCAGCCAGTGCGTCAGGCTGCGCCACATGAGTATGCCCCGGGGAAGAGCCTCTATGTCGGCAAGGATGGTCGCGCCCGTGGTGGTAAAACCGGACACGGATTCGAAAAAGGCATCGGTCAGACTCATGCCTCCGCCAAGAATATAGGGCACGCCCCCGGCAAAGCAGGCGACAAGCCAGCTCAGTCCGACAACGGCAAAGGCATGTCGCGGAGCCATCTGTACTTCACGGGAAGGACGGTTGGGCAGCGCAAGTATGAGACCTGCGGCACAAATCCCGGCCATGCTGATCAGCAGAGAACCTGTCGAGCCGTCCTTAAACCAGAGCGATACTGCCACAGGAAGGAGAAAACTTGCCCCTATGCACAGCAGCAGAACCCCAAGAACAAAACATAGCGATCTCACGTGCATGATATTTCCGAGCTGTCGGGTTTGCAGAAACGGGAGCAATCCGCCCCGGGCTTCAGTTCTTTTTTCTGGCAAGAACGCTCTCAACTTCACTGACTCTGGCGCGCAGACAGAGAATGGCAATGGTATCCCCTTCCCGAATGACCGTCCCCCCCGAGGGGATGCGGGTTTCTCCCCCGCGGCTCACGCCTATGAGCAGCACCCCGCGCGGCAGCCCCAGTTCATGAACGGCCCTGCCTTCCAGCCAGGCATCCTTTTCCACCAGAGCTTCCATCATTTCAGCCGCTTCTCCGCCCACCGCCACGCTGGACAGAATGCGCCCCTGCCGGAAATAATGCAGAATGCTGTTCACGGCGGAAAGCCGGGGGCTGACGCTGTGCCCGATCCCCACCTGTTCCACAAGAGGAAGATAGGCCGCCTTATCCACCCGGACCACAGTTTCCGCAACGCCGAGAGAACGGGCCAGCAGACAGGCCAGCATATTGTTTTCCTCGTCGTCGGTAACGGAAATGAAGGCGTCCATGCGCCCCACATTTTCCTGCCGCAGCAGATCGGCATCCGTGCCGTCCCCGTGCAGTACCAGCGCATCCCCCAGATGTTCCGCCAGGAATTCGCAGCGGGCAGCGTCGCGATCGATGATCTTCACGTCAACCTGACGCCGTTCAAACAGCCTTGCCAGCCGGAACCCTATATCTCCGCCGCCCACAATGCAGGCCGAGGACGGATAACCGCCCCGACGCCTCAGCATACGGAGCAGGGAAGGCTGACTTCCCGGCAGAAAGACGAAATAGACGACATCACCCTTTTCCAGCGTATCCCTGCCGGAAGGAATAAGCAGGCGTCCGTCACGGTTGATCGCCCCGACCATGAGGCCGGGATCGCCCGCCAGTTCGGGAAATTTTTTCAGACTCTGCCCCGCGAGCGGCGCGCCCTCAATGCGCATGGAAGCCATGCGCAGCGTACCGTCGGCAAATTCCGCGTATTCCATGGCTCCCGGCAGGGTAAGCTGCCTCTCGATACTGCGGACGACTTCCTCCTCCGGATTGACCATCATATTGATGTTCAGCGGTTCCTTTGCGAAAAGCGCAGGCATGTCCGCATATTCCGGATGCCGGATACGGGCCAGCTTGGTCAGATTGGGCGCAAGCTCTCCCGCAAAGAGGCAGGACACGATATTGGTTTCATCACTGTCCGTCACGGCCAGAAACATGGCCGCGCTCTCCACTTCCGCCCTGCGCAGAACCGAGGGTGTCGTGCCCGATCCCTGAAGCGTCTGCACGTCAAGCTCTTCTTCCACAGCGGCAAGACGCTCCCGGCTGAGATCAATGAGCAGCACACGCCTGCCTTCCGCAGCCAGACGCCGCGAAATATGGAAGCCGACTTCTCCCGCACCCACAATCACGATGCGATCCGCCACGGTCTGCGTTCTGCCGAGACGTTGAAAAAACATTCCATCCCTCCTGTCGGAAACGGCGGTCGGAAACGGCGAAAGGCTGCCTTCACACTCCGCGTCTTCCGGGTATTTCTTCCGCACATGCTCCGGAGCGCGCCAGTTCCTTCTGCACATGTTCCCAGTCTTCCGGAAAGTTCACATTCTGGAAAAAAAAGGCCTTTTCCGCTCCATAGCGAAGGCAGGCCATCAATTCCGGGGGCACAACCGTTGCCAGCTTATAGCGTTTTTCCTCCACGGCCCTGCGGAACAGAGGCAGTGCTTCCAGTTCATACACCGCCACAAGAGGCTGCGTTGCTCCATAGACGGTATCAAAAAAACAGGAACACAGGCAAGGCTCGGGCTCCAGACGCCGCTCTCGGCGGAAGGCCAGCAGCTCTCCAAGCGTAGCCTCATCCATACAGGGGAGATCGCAGGGCATCACCAGACAGGCCCGCCGCGTTCCTTCCAGCGCGGAATATACGGCACGCAGCGTCCCCCCTTCGGGAAGCAGATCTTCCACAATGCCATAGCCGTGTTCCCGGGCTTCTTCGCGTATGCGCCTCCCCTGTTCGTCTTCCTCTCCGCCGAAAGGACGACAGCTCACGAACACGCGGCCGGGATCCCCCAGAAGGCGTTCCAGAACCCCGGCAGCCCGCAGAACGAGACTCTGACCTTTTTCTCCCGTCCTTTCCGCAGGACGGGGGACACACAGAGCGGTTTTATCCCGCCCGAAACGGCGGCTCCGGCCTCCCGCCAGAACAACGCCGGCAAGATCCCCCACTGCTCCCTCCTCCCCGGAAGGAACGAACGGGACGGTGGAAGAGCCGCGCCCTCCGCCGGATGAGTCCCGGCTCTTCAGACTATCTGGCAAAGGTACATTTGGGATAGGTGCAGGTTTTGCAGTCAAGGCACAATCCCCCGTGCCCCAGCTCGGAAAGATACTCGCGGGTCAGCGGAGCGTCGGCCAGCACGCAGGGCAGAAGCACGTCAAAGGCAGTTGTTTTATGGAACAGCGCGCAGGCGGGAACACCGATCACCCTGGCCGGAGCCGAGGCAATATCACCTTCTCCGCCGAGACTTCCCACAAGGCTCATGGCCCCGGGCAACACGGGAATGCCGTACAGCATATCCCGGAGCCCCGCATCCAGCAGGCCTTTACGGGTCACATCATCCGGATCCACGGAAAGCCCGGCCGTCGTGATGACCACTTCCGCCCCCGCGTCCAGCAGACTTTCCACACCTTCCCGAATAAGGCGGGCATCATCCGGGGACTTGTTCACTCTGACGATTTCGCAGCCCAGCGCCTGAACCTTCTGCGAAATGACGGGCTCGAACCTGTCCTCGATCAGCCCCCGAAAAACTTCCGTTCCCGTTATGAGTATGCCGATACGGCGACGGCGCAACGGCAACACGGAAAAAAGAGGACCTCCGCTCAGCACATCGCGGGCCAGCAGGAAGTTTTCCCGCGCAAGATACAGAGGAATGGCCCGGCTGGAAGCCAGCGGCGCACCTGCATCCACCACACTACCGCAATGACGGGTGGCGCAGATCACTTCAGGGACGGAATTGAACTCGAACAGCCGTTCTTCATTGACCCAGAACACGCCTCCGTGTGCGGCGCGGAAACTGATTTTTCCTTCCCTGATCGCGCCGGATGCGTCGACGCCTTCACCGGGCATAAGCTCTCTGAAGCTTTCCGCCACATCGTTTTCATGCACCCAGTTTTCGGGAACCGCCTTGTCGTCCACATAAATGCTGTTGCGGCCCATGAGCTGGAGCCTGCACAGGTCTCCGCCGGTGATCGTCTGCCCCGCAATGACGGCGGGCCCCTTGGACACACCGGGTTCGATGCGCGTCATGTCATGCAGCGCAACCCGGCCCACGGCCTCAGTTACGGGAATGCGCGTCAGTTCCGGCCCGGAGAAGGACAGTCCCGGCCCTTTGACGTAGGGGGATTCCCCTCGGCAGGAACGGCATACCGTGCCGAACACTCCCGGATGAGGTTCGCCGCAGATGGCGCAGCGCACGATTCCGCCCCTGTCCCTGCGCCCCATGAATTCCGGCTTCACCGTCACAGGCCGTGCGGAAAGTATGGAAATCCCCGCTTCATAAATCTCTTCCTGCAGCAGAGCGCTGTCCTGCTCCTTTTTGGGAGCGGTCTTCATATACCAGGTACGGATGGTCGGATAGGCGTCGAGCTTGTCCAGATCCAGACGGACGCGCACACCTTCCCCCGTGCGCTTGTCATAAAGACTCATGGCGTACAGCCCGAAATTGAGAATTTTCATCCAGCCGTTGCCAATGGTGCAGGGAGTAAGAAGCTGAATGGCATCCGGCAGACAGTAGGAAGTTTCGCTGATGGCGTCATACAGCACGCCGCCGGGCATATGGCTCTTGGCCAGTTCCACCATATATGCCCCGATGATGAGGCCGGGCGCGGGATAGCCGTGAAATTTGCGCGCCACCTCCATGAATTCCTCGTGAGTCCATTGGCCCAAACGCATATGCCCTCTCTCCGTCTGTTCCTGACTGACGCCGTTGTCGTCGTTCAAACAGCGGGATGACAGCTCCCGCCATGCTCCGGCATGGTATCCGCAAGGAGGGATCGCTGTCAAATCCTCCCCTTTGCCGCCTGTTTTTCGACGCCCGCTTTCCGCTCTGCCCAAAGCAAAGCCCCGTCTTGACGCTCTGCAGAACAGTTGCTAGTGTTACTTTTATAAAATTTGTAACACCAACCCCTTCTTTTGTTATGTCGTTGAATTTTCTTTCCCCGGATTCATCCGCCTGGCAGAATACCGTCCGCTTTCACGGTCATGCCTGCCCGGGGCTGGCCATAGGATATCGCATGGCCCTGTCCGCGAGCGCGGCGCTCGGGCTTGAGGTCTCCCTTCATGAAGACAGCTGCCGCACGATTTCTCCTGATGAGGAACTGGTCTGCGTGGCGGAGACCGACGCCTGCTGCGTTGACGCCGTTCAGATACTTCTCGGCTGCACCCTGGGCAAGGGCAATCTGCTGCTCAAGCTGCGCGGCAAAACGGCCATGACCTTCTATCACCGCCCTTCGCAGGCTGCCTTCCGTACCCTCTGGCAGGCGGATGTCCATACGCCGGACGGCAGGGAAATGTCCAGAGACGAAAAGCTGCTTCACTTCCTTACTGCCCCGGAAGAAAGGCTGCTTCGCGTGTATGCCGTCCCCTTCGATCCCCCTTCCCGGGCGCTCATATCCCGCAGTCTTATCTGTGCAAAGTGCGGCGAATTAACCGCAGAATATGCCGTCCGTCTTCATGACGGGCAGGTTTTCTGTCTGGACTGTCGGCCCGATCACTCCCGTATTCTGTGACCTCATTTTTCAGGAATATCCTCATGATTAAAGTTTTCCCGGTCTGTGCAACCCTCATTTTATCACTTTCCCTGGTTCTGTCGGGAGTCATATCCGCTCCTGCCCGCACCATAATGGACATGCGCGGCAAACAAGTCACGCTTCCGGACAAGCTGACCCGTATTGCCACCATCGACGACGGTTTTGTGGAAGGCGTCATGACCAACCTCGGCGTCATCGACAGCGTCGACATGATCGGGTCATGGAGCATGAAGCGGGACTACAAATACACTTTTGAGGGAGAAAACGGAGAAACATGGCAGCACAGCGGCTGGAACACCATGAAATTCCTCCATCCCTGGCTGAACGACAAGGTATGCGTCAACTCTCCGCAGGGTAACGTGATCAATTTTGAAGCTCTGGCCGCGGGAACTCCCGAAGCCGTCATCCTGCGTCTGGGAGACTGTACCGTCGGCGCAGGCAACAGAGAGGCAGCAGCCAGAACAGTAGAAACCATTGAAGCTCTGGGCATACCGCTGGTGGTTCTCTATGCCCCCACCTGGTTCAAGTCCTCGGATCTCTCCTCCATGAAGGAGGAAGGCAGAGTCATCGGCGCCATGTTCGGTATGGAAGAAAAGGCCGCGGCCCTCATGGATCACCTTGCCGATACGGAACGCCTCATCCGCGAGCGGACAAAGGACATTCCCGACGGGGAAAAGACCCGTGTGCTGTATCTGGGCCTCAATCCCAATATCCGCAAAAACGGCGGAGCCGGCACGGCGCACGGTGTGGATACTCCGGAATCCTACATCATCGAAAATGTGGCCGGGGCAAAAAATGCCTTCAGGGGCAAGGGGTCCGGCGTCCCCATAAGCGCGGAACAAATCTACGCCCTTGATCCCGACGTCATTCTGCTGCCCACATCCAACGGCTACCATCCTCCCCGCGAACTCATGGAAGCCCCGTACTTCAAAAATCTCCGCGAACTGCGGGCCGTACGGGAAAAGAAGGTCTATGCCATGCCCTGGTCTCCCATGAACTGCGCCCGCCGGGTGGAATACCCTCTGGACATGCTGATTGCGGCGAAGGCCGCTTATCCGGAACGCTTCAAGGATATCAACGTATATGACTTTGCGCTGAATTTTTATAAGGACGTCTACCATGTGGACGACGACACGGCCAAAGCGCTGCGTTCACATCAGCTTCTTGACTGGATGAAGGACATCGACTTCTGACGCCCCCCGCTCCTCCTGCTCCGGACAACTCCGCAGAAGAATTGTCCGGAGCCGCATCCCGGAGTCACGGATACCATGTTTCCGGCAATGACAACACGCTATTTCCGCCAGCCATGAAAAGGTCTTCTTCTCCGCACGGGTACGGATCGCGCCCCTTCATTATTCCTCTGCTGCTGCTGATGCTGCTGCTTCTGTTTGTCTGGGCTCTGACGGCAGGGGACTATGACCTTTCTCCCCAACAGGCATGGCATACCCTCTGGGCAAAGCTCCGCGCCCTTGACTCCGACGCCCTGCGGGAAGCCGGGATCAGCCGCATGGATGAAATCATTGTCTGGAATATCCGCATGCCCCGTCTGCTGCTTGCCGTTCTGGCGGGAATGGCTCTTTCCTCCTCCGGGGCGGCCTATCAGGGATGTTTCCGCAATCCTCTGGTGGAACCCTATCTGCTGGGAGTTTCTTCCGGGGCGGCGTGGGGCGCGTCTCTTTCCATCGTCTTTCCGGCGATCTTTCCTCAGGGGCAGCTCAGTGCCTTCGCCTTTGCCCTGCTTGCCGTGCTGATTTCCTGCTTCATGGCCCGGCAGGACGGGGAAACGCCCCCCGTCGCGCTCATTCTTTCCGGCATCATCGTGGGAGCCGTTTTTTCGGCCCTTGTCAGCATCATGAAATACCTTGCCGCAGATACGGAACTTCGGGAAATCACCTTCTGGATGATGGGCGGATTCTATTACGCCACCTGGGAGGATGTGGGCATCAATGCAACGGCGATACTGCCCTGTGTGATTGCCGTTTCCCTTATGGGCTGGAAGCTCAATCTGCTCTCCTTCGGAGATGAGGAAGCCCGGGCGCTGGGCCTGCATCCCGACCGCACGCGCATGGTTTTTCTGACGCTTGCCACGCTGGCCGCCGCCGTATGCGTTTCCACCGTGGGGATCGTTGCCTGGGTCGGACTCATGATGCCCCATGCGGCGCGCATGATGCTGGGTCCGGACAACCGCTATGTCGTGCCTGCTGCTGCCCTGCTGGGCGCCATGTATATGCTGCTGTGCGATACCATCGCCCGAACGCTGACCGGAGCGGAAATTCCCGTGGCAATCATCACCTCTATCCTCGGCGCACCCTACCTGCTCTGGCTGCTGCGCGGCAAAGGAAGAGAACTCTATGCAGGATAAATTCCCGGCGCTGGAAACGAAAAATCTGCATAGCCGCTACGGCTCGCGTGAAGTTCTGCGCGGGGTTTCCCTGCGGGTAAATCCCGGCACGATATGCGGCCTGCTCGGCCCGAACGGTTCCGGCAAAACAACGCTGTTCCGCTGCTGTCTGAACTTCCACAAGGCAAGTTCCGGGGACATACTCATGGACGGAAGTTCGACGCTGCGTCTTCCTCCTCCTCTGCTGGCAAAAAAAGTTTCCTATGTTCCGCAGGAACACCGCATGGCCTTTCCCTTTCCCGTCCGGGATGTTGTACGCATGGGGCGCACTCCCCGCATGTCCGGCCTGTTCCGTCCCGGAAAAAAAGACGAAGAGATCACGGAACAGGCTCTTGCCTGCGTGGGGATTCAGCATCTGGCCGACCAGCCCTGCAACCGTCTGAGCGGCGGCCAGCGTCAGCTCGCACTCATTGCCAGAGCCGTAGCTCAGGAAGCTCCGCTCATGCTGCTGGACGAACCGACTTCAGCTCTGGATTTTCAGAACCAGCTTGAAGTCTGGAAAACGCTGCGCGACGTTGCGGAACGCGGCGTCACCGTAGTGGTCTGCTGTCATGATCCCAATCATATCCTCTGGTTCTGTGATCAGACCGTTCTGCTCAGGAACGGACAGATTCTGGATTCCGGGTCTCCGGAAAAGGTGATGACGGAAGAAGCTCTGGCGGAACTGTACGGAAAAAGCTGTGCGCGAGGAGAACTGCCCGGGGGGCATCCCGTCGTGCATCCCGTGTTCTGATTCCTGTTCACCGTTCTTCCTTAATATATGGACGAAAAGCCTGTTTCTTCCGCTGAACGCCGAAGCCGCCGGAACAGTGCCGCCGTGCGCGATGCTCCCCGATGTCCGGGTATATTCGTCGTCGCAGTCTTCCGGACAGGTTCCGAATCGCCTGAATTTCTGTCTGCGCAGCGGCCGCATATTCCGAAGAACCCGCCTTTTCGGAGCCTGCCTGCAACGGGAAGCCCCGCAGGGCATTTCCGACATGCTCCCGTCAGATGCCGTGCGGCTGCTCCGCAACACCGGCTTCGCCTCAACCTGCCTGCGGCGCAGGCAAACGACGGATAGCCGCAGGGCTGTACCTGTAGCCCGCAGGGCGACAGGCACGAAAGCAGCCCGGAGGACGGCACAGAAACGGCGCAGGCGTGAACGCCGGCAGCCGGAACTCGGAGCCCGAAGCGCGGGGCCGCAGTGTCCCGGACGGCGGATATCTTAAGAGCAAAACGCTCTGCATACCCGGCTGTACAGACTCCCCTCAGCCCCCATCAGATAACCGGGCGGCAGAAAACAGATGCAGCAAAAAAAATGTGATTCTGACGAACATTAATGCAGCCGATAAGATTTTTTTAAGATTTGTATGGTTCCATACAAGGCAGGTAAGGATCCGGACAGCCCGCATAAACGTCGTATACAGCGGCGGAGTCCGGTAGTTTTCAGCCATATGGAATGGAGGTACTTATGAAGTTTTACAGCACTCGTCACATCTCCCGCCGGATCTCCAGATCTTCCCTTCTCGCGCTTCTGCTCGGCCTGAGTCTGGCGCTGGCTCCTGCGCTTCTTCCCGATACGGCGCAGGCCCGCAAAGGCCCCGGCCCGGAAGAAGGCTTCTACGGCCCTGCCGCAGGCCCCGGCCCCATGCCTCAGGGCCCCGGCGGCTATGTCGGCCCCGGCCCGGACTTCGGCGGCTATGACGGCCCCGGCCCGGATCTGACTACGGTTCGCGAAGCCTCCGCCATGGGGGACGGCGCATGGGTTGCCTTGAAGGGAACCATAACGCATAGTCTCGGCGACAGGGACTATATGTTTGAAGATCCCACGGGCGCCATTGAAATCAAAATAGGCCCGAAGGAATGGATGGGGCAGAGAGTCAGCGATACCGACACCGTGGAAATTCATGGCCGGGTCAAAAAGGACTGGTCGCGTGTTCATGTCGATGTGAGAAGGCTCATCAAGCGCTGATTTCCTCTCCCCGAGTTTTGTCCGCTGCCGGCAACTTCCCGCTGCCGGCAGCGGCGCAGGTTCCTGTCCATATTCAGGAGCAGCGCATGCGTATTCTTCTCATAGAAGATGACGAAATCATCGGCGAAGGCATCAAGCTCGGCCTTTCAAAGCAGAATATGGCCGTAGACTGGTTCACGGACGGAAAACTGGGAGCGAGCGCACCCGACTCCGCCCGCTATGACGCCGTCATACTGGATTTGTCGCTTCCCGGCATGGACGGTCTTGCCATTCTGCGCCAATGGCGGCAATCCGGCAACAATGTGCCCGTTCTCATCCTGACCGCACGCGGTACGCTGGAACAGCGCGTCGAGGGGCTGAACCTCGGCGCCGACGACTATCTGAGCAAACCCTTTGCGCTGGAAGAACTGGCGGCAAGGGTTCATGCGCTTGTCCGGCGCAGTCACGGACAGCCCGCCCCCCTTCTCTGCCACGGCGAAGTTTGTCTGGATACGGCGACGCGCACCGTTTTTCTTGCGGGAGAGCCCGTCAGTCTGAGCGGCAAGGCCGTTGCTCTTGTCGAGCTTTTTCTGCAGCATAAGCATCAAATCCTCTCCCGGGAGGCCATTGAAGAAAAGTTGTACCCGTGGGGAGAAGAGGTCAGCAGCAACGCGGTTGAGGTTCATATCCATAATATACGCCGCAAACTCGGAAATTCCTTTATCCGGACGGTGTACGGCGCGGGATACAGGCTGGGAGACAACACATGAAACAACATTCCTCACGCCTGCGGGAAACGTGGAGTACCGCCTGGAAGCAGCTGACAGGCTCCCCCTTCAGCGACTGGAGCCTGCGCCTGCGTCTGAGCGTCTGCTTCACGCTTTTTCTTATCTGCGTCTGGCTGCTGATCGCGCTTTTCTCCTGGTATGAAAACCGAAAATATATCGACAAGTTTTTCGACACGCAGCAGCTGGTCTTTGCCAAAACGCTGCTCACGGCGGATCTGGGGAGCATGGTTCCCCGGCTTCCCAGGAATGGCGAAGTGCTGCCCGGCGTCAGCCGCGAAGCCCGCGGGGAACAGGACAAAAACTCCCTCGGATTTGCCGTGTTCGACGCTTCCGGCAACAGACTGCTTGACGACGGCGAAAAGGGGAAGCACTTCGTCTATGACGGCAGAACGGAAGGCTTTGTCGATGTGATGATTGAACCGCGCCCCAAGCTCTGGCGTCTGGTCTGGCTGACCTCACAGGATGCTTCGCGCATTGTCGCCGTCGGACAGGAAGTCAATTACCGCAACAGAATGGCTCTGGACATGCTGAACAAGCAGCTCCTACCCTGGCTGCTCCTGCTGCCCGTTCCTCTGCTCGGGCTTTTCTGGCTGCTCAACCGTGAACTGGCTCCGATAAAAAAAACGACAGCCGGCCTGCAGCAGCGTTCTCCGCTGGATACGCGAGCGCTGGAAACACAGGATGTTCCGCAGGAAGTGCGTCCGCTGCTTCGCGCCCTGAACAGTCTCTTTTCCCGTATGGCCGCCATGCTGGAACGGGAACGGGGCTTTGTCGCCGACGCGGCGCACGAGCTGCGCACGCCGCTTACGGGCCTGCGGGTACAGGCGGAACTGCTGGCCCTTGCCGAAACCCCGGAGGAACGCAAGCGCGCCGTCTCCCATATTCTTGCCAGCATAGATCGCTGTGCCCGTATGGTCGAACAGCTTCTCACGCTTTCCAGAGTTGACCAGATGGACGGAAACGGAGACGCGGAAAGCCCCGTATTTCCTCGGAAGCTCCGCCCTCTGGACTGGAGCACGCTTATCGACGAAGCTGTGGACTCGCTTGCCCCAGCAGCAAAGGCCAGACATATACAACTATGCCGAACGGCAACGGATTTCCCCGCCGCTGTCAGAGGAGACGACTGGCTCATCTCTGTGCTGCTCAGAAATATTCTGGACAACGCCGTCAAATACTGCCCGGAAAACGGAAGCGTACACATCCTTCTGAACAGCCATGAATTCCGCGTGGAAAATGACGGCAGGGGAATCGATCCGGAGTCTCTTCCCCACATAGGGAAAAGATTCTTCCGTCCGCCTGGCCAGAAGGAACAGGGCTGCGGACTGGGATTTTCCATCATCATGAAGATTGCAACCCTGCACGGCTTCCGCGTGCAGTTTGCCAACCGTTATCCCGAGGGCAGCGACAGTCCCGACGGATTCACGGTATCCGTACTCTTTCCGGATGAGTCCTGATCAGAATAGCTCAGGAGCCGCCGTCAGACGACAAGGAGAACTATCATGCCGATACATGACCTGCTGCATACAGCCTTTTTTCTTTCTTCCGCCGCTGTCATCGCAAGCGGTATATGGATGATGCTGCGTAAGGCTCCGCATGAGGGCGGCTCCCTGCACAAAAAAGTCGCCCTTGTCTTTCTCATTGTCGGAGCAGTCTACCTCCTGACGCATACTCCGCCCAAGTTCCCTCCGCTCGGCAACCATGTTCTGTCCGTCGCGCTGATTGTCGTTGCAATTCTCGCCTTTCTTGTTTTCAGAGCGGTTCAGCGGGACAGACAGAAGGAACAGTCTCGCGGGGACGACCGGAAATAGCTCCCTTGCCTGCACATGGCAGAGGAATATGTCCATCCTTTTATCTGACGGGTTCGGCGTGGGCCGTAACTATACCCTGCCGTGAGGCCCAAAGTCCGACATCCTCCCTGCGGATGGCCGCAGCCATCATATCAGGAAAGAGATCGGGCGTGCAGGCAAAGGAAGGCATACCGAGCGCGGCCAGTTTGGCCGCCAGGGCCTTGTCGTAGAACGGACTTCCCTCATCGCTCAGAGCCAGAAGCGCGATGCACTGCACGCCGGATTCCACCAGTTCCGAGGTGCGCTGAAGCAGATTGCGCTCAACGCCTCCTTCGTACAGGTCTGAAATCAGCACGAAAATCGTGTTGCGCGGATCGCGGATCAGCGACTGACAATAACCCACGGCTCTATTGATATCCGTACCGCCGCCGAGCTGCACGCCGAACAGTATATCGACGGGATCCTGCATTTCTTCCGTCAAATCGACCACGGAAGTATCAAAAACCACAAGGCGCGTCCTCACGGCGGGCAGAGACGCCATGACCGCGCCGAATATGCTGGAATACACGATGGAATCGGCCATGGAACCGCTCTGATCGATGCACAGGATAATTTCCCGCTGCGGCGTTCTTGCCTTGCGTCCGAAACCGATCAGCGTTTCCGGAACAAGTGTGTGATATTCATCCTGCCAGTGGCGCAGATTCGCCCTTATGGTGCGATTCCAGTCTATTTCCGCATGACGCGGACGCCGGTTGCGCACAGCCCTGTTCAACGCGCCGCCGACCGCCGAGCGCAGCGGTTCCTCGAGCTTCCGCATCAGCTCATCCACAACCTTGCGGACGACAAGACGGGCCGTCTCTCTGGTCTTTGCGGGAATGACCCCGTTCATGGCCATCAGGGTCGAAACCAGATGCACGTCCGGCTGAATGGTCTCCAGCATTTCCGGCTGAAGCAGCATATCCTTCAGATTCAGCCTGTCGAATGCGTCCCTCTGCATGGTCTGCACCACGCTGGAAGGAAAATATTTACGGATATCCCCCAGCCAGCGGGCCACGCGCGGAGAAGAGGCTCCGCTCCCCCCGCGCAGTCCGCCCCGGCCTTCGGGAGAATCGTACAGGGCTGCGAGCGCTTCGTTCATTTCCAGCTCTTCCGCGCTCAGTTTCACATCCTCGCAGACCTGCCGGGCCTCGTCGCCCAGAGCAAGCACCCAGCGCCGTATATGTTCCGGCTTACGGAGCGTTTCCATATGCGTCCCATCCCAAACGTTCGCAATTACCCGACCTGTTCCCCTGCCAGACCCAGAACCCGGCGCAGAAACGGCAGGGGCAGAGCCGCCCTTTCTTCGTCCCACGACTCCGCATGACTATGGCCGGCAGAAGGAGCAGCAGCACGCCGGGAGCGTTCCGCCAGCTGACGACGTTCCGGAGCGGAAAAGGCAGTAAAGGTTCGTCTCAGCAGGGGAAGAACATGAATGAAATGTTCCTCGGAAAGTCCGCCCAGCCAGGCGTCCACCAGCCCCCAGAGAGTTTCGTCATGCAGAAGCAGCATCGCGCTCCGCCCGAGAAAGGCTTCCAGCCAGCCTGCGGATTCCGCCGGAACCGCAGCGCAGGAAAGTTCCATCCCCATATGCGTTGCCGCATCCTCTGCGGAAAGTATCTGCCCGTCGAACAGAAGACGGACGGCCTGCCCTCTCAGAACGGCATGTACGCCGCTTTCCGCAGTTGTGATGCGGCGCAGCGCCTGAAGCCACGTTTCCTTAAGTTCCCGATCGCCGACAAGCTGTATGGCCGCATGTGCCTCCTGAATCGGTTTGTGCAATGCAGCGGAACTTTCTTCATTCAGCCCGGAGCAGGCCGAATGCAGGCCGACGGCCGCACGCGGAATCATTTCCCGCAGCACTTCCTCCACCATGGCGGAATCCGTACCCCGCACGTCGCCGTATCGAGCCACGCGCGCCAGTTCCGGTATGGTCTCCAGCAGCTGAACCGTATCCGTCGTCAGGGCGGCCATTTCCCCCAGAGAGCGGACCAGACCGCTGATCGCCGCGGGCATGTCCGCCAGCAGCGCGGCGTCCACAAGACGGGCAAGCTCGGGAAGTCCGGCCTCCTGCGCCTGCTCCAGCACGCGCGCCGTCGCCGCTTCCTCAACCGTATTACCCCAGCGGCCTGCATTGATGAGCTGCACCAGCAGATGGGGTTCCCATTCCATTGTCCATAGTTCGTGGAATGTGCCCTTGCCTCTTCCTTCCGAAGTCAGAGTTCCCCAGTCGATATCCAGCAGACGCAATCTGTGGAGTAAATGACTGCGTTCCAAATCCGTGGGCTTGCGTAAATCGAGATCCAGTGTTTTCCGCAGGGCCTCCTGCTTCATACGCAGCCGCTTTTTCTGCTTCTCAAAATCCCTCTGGAGCGGAATGGCGGGCACGCCGTCCGGCACGCTTCCCATGCGGTCGCCGGTGATGAGCCGTCTGCCGATCAGGCGCAGAGGCAGGGGATCCCCCATGCAGACCACACTCTGAAGCGATTCGTACAGTTCGGGAAGACCGGCATGCGGTCTGTCGCGCAGCGCGGCCAGCGTTACGGCCAGCCGGGCCGCTTCGATGACATGCGCCGGCGAGCAGTCAAGATCTTCCTGACGGAACAGGTGCGCCGCTTCGGTCAGCCAGCCCAGAACCCGCTGCTCCGCGTTCGCGCTCCGCCACAGGTGTTCGTACCATGCAGGAGAATACACGCCGGCGCCGTAGCCCCCGGAGCGGGTCAGCGCGGCATAGGTCCAGGGCGCCCAGGTGGCGGCCGTTTTGACGGAAGGCAGCCCCCGGAGCAAGGCGTTGTCTTCCCCCGCAGGGGGCATATCTTCCAGTGCGGGCACATGCCATGCCCCGCACACGACGGCAATACGGCCGAACGCTTCCTTCCGTGCCTGCCGGAGGCATTTGCGCATATGAGCTTCGCGCAGAGCCTCTTCCTTTTCCTCGTCCGGCGTGCGCCTGCGTCCCGGAGCCTCCCTGCGGATGGTGGTCATGGCTTCCCGTATGGCCTCGAAAAGCTCCAGACCGTCCGCCCGCTCCTCCACCATGTGATTCCACCAGCTCTCGCCGTTTTCATAGCCTGCGGCACGCCCCAGCCAGTCCAGAGGATCGGCGTAATCGAAGTCTTCGTCCCCGGCCTCTTCAGATTCCCCGTCGGATTCCCCGCAGGACTCCTCCCCGGCCTCCGCTTCGGACGCTTCTGCTGCGGAATCCGGGTCGGATACTCCGGAAGAAACGTCGTCCTCGCTTTCTTCCTCCCCTTTTTCCTCAGGGTTCTCCTCGTTCAGGGCGGCCAGACGCTCTTCCCGCTCCCTGTCCAGACCAAACTGGACGGCAACGGGCAAATCCATAAAGCGCACGGCTATACCCTTGCTCAACCCGTAACGCAGAGCCTGCCACTCCGGTGAAAACTCGGCAAAGGGATAGAAGACCACGCGGCGGGACTCGTCCTCCGCATAGAGTACCAGAGCGACGGGAGGCTCCATGTCCGGAGAGAGTACAAAGGGCAGAAGCGCGTCTCCTTCCGGAGGCCCTTCCAGCAGCAGACAGTCCGGCTGCCACTCCTCAAGAGCCGCAAGCAGGCTCCGGGCGCATCCCGGCCCGTGATGCCGGATACCGAAAATGCGGATTTGCGAGGAATGTTTCATGTTCAGTCCACCGCACGACAGGCCCGGTACAGATCTTTCCAGTCGCCGCGTTCCTTCATGACCGTTTCCAGATATTCATGCCATACCACGCTGTCCTGCACGGGATCCTTGACTATGGCCCCCACCAGACCGGCGGCAATATCTGCGGCGCGCAGCGCGCCGTCACCGAAGTGAGCGGCAAGCGCCATGCCGCTGTTGACGACGGAAATGGCTTCCGCGGTACTCAGCGTTCCGGAAGGCGATTTGACCCGGGTTTTTCCGTCTTCGGTCTTGCCGTTGCGCAGCTCTCGGAATATGCGCACCACACGGCGCACTTCTTCCAGCGCGGGCGGTTCGGCGGGAAGTTCCAGAGCGCGCCCCATTTCCGCAACACGCTTGGCGACAATGCTGACTTCTTCCTCTTCCGAAGCAGGCACGGGCAGCACCACGGTATTGAAGCGCCGCTTGAGGGCGGAGGAAAGTTCATTGACGCCCTTATCCCTGTTGTTGGCCGTGGCAATGACGTTGAAGCCGCGCAAGGCCTGAACCTCATCATTCAGTTCGGGAATGGGCAGCGTCTTTTCCGACAGGATGGTAATCAGCGTATCCTGCACGTCGGCTGGTATGCGGGTCAGCTCTTCCACACGGGCAATGCGCCCTTCCGACATGGCCCGCATCAGCGGGCTTTCCACCAGAGCCGAACGGGACGGCCCCTTGGAAAGCAATTCCGCATAATTCCAGCCGTAGCGCATCTGCTCCTCACTGGTGCCCGCCGTCCCCTGAATAATCAGTGTGGAATCGCCGCTGATTGCGGCCGCAAGATGCTCGGACACCCAGGATTTGGCTGTTCCGGGCACGCCGTACAGCAGCAGGGCGCGATCCGTGGCAAGCGTCGCCACGGCTATTTCGATGATACGCCGGTTGCCGATGTATTTCGGGCTTACTTCAAAGCCGTTTTCCAGCTTTCCCCCCATAAGATAGGTACATACCGCCCACGGGGACATCTCCCAGTGAGCAGGACGCTGGCGGGTGTCGTTTTTTTTCAGCTCTTCCAGTTCTTCGGCAAACTGCTGTTCGGCATGACGGCGCAGGACATCGGACGTTCCGCCGTCTTTTTCGTGTGGTGTACTCATGGATGTTTCTCGTATGGTTACAGTCAGGAAAAATAGGCGCACAGCGCACGGCGCCGCAGGACAATGACGGAAAATGCGGCCAGAGCCTCTTCAAGGTCGGGCCGCTCCCTTTCTTTGAAGGAAAGGGGGTGAGCGTTCTCATCCAGCATGTCGGCAGGCAGAAGCTGCGCCAGTTCCGTCAGAATTCCGCCCAGTTCGTAATCTCTGTTCTTCCGGGACAATCTGATCCGCAGCACATCGAAAATCCGCTGTGCAAATTCCCGGGACATGACGTAGTCCTCCCCTTCCGGAGCCAGGGCCTTTGTCAGCATGGGCACGAGATTTTCCGGGGTAAGCCGCCGAACACGTTCTTTTTCCCTCTCTTCGGGCAAAAGCAGACATAAAAGATCCATCTGATCAAGATCGCGCCTGACCGCACATTCCCATATTCCGCCGCAGGCCAGCATGGCGCGCGCCCAGTCCGGATCAGGATCGCGGATCAGCGCGTCGCCCCAGGCGCACCTGATCGCGTTTTTCCATTCCGAATGTTCCGTCAGGGCTATCAGTTCTTCCGGCGTTCTGCCCGTATGCTTCGTCCACCAGGAGAGCGGAACGCTCACGGCCATCCGATACAGCCAGAACGCACGCGGGCCGAATGCCTTGATTGTCGATTTTTCGCCGATGAGATCGGCCGCCCAGGAAGCATCATAGCTCTCAGGCGGAGCAAAGAACTCCCTTGCATCCGAGCGCAGTTGCGGATCGGCTTCAGACTTGAACGCGTGTTTCATACGGGCGAGCAGCCCTTCCCCCGCACGGGCCGCAGAGCGATTGCCCGACAGACGGCCGAACAGGCCGGCAGTGTGCCGCAGCTCCCCGCCGTGATTCCTTTGCATGGGATCGGCTTCAGGCTCAAGCGCGTGCTTCATGCAGGCAAGCAGACGTTCACCCATGCGGGCCACATAGCGACTGTCCGGCAGACGGGCAAGCAGATCGGCCGCAGTGTGTCGCACGTCCCTACTGCGATCCGTGCGCAGCAGATCCTCCAGAACGTCTTCATCCTCCATGCTCAGCCCTGTGGAAAAAAGAGACAGCATGGTATTGCGCTCCGCTGCATCCATGCTTTTCATATCCTGAAGAAAAAGCTCGCGGGCCTGCCCCGGATTCTCCTCACGCGCCCCCAGAAAATAGGCCTGACGCTGCGCCGGGCGTCCATGTTCCCAGGCTTCAGGGTTCAGTTCTCCTGTCGTAGATACGGCAAAAAGGTTCCAGTCAGGATTAAGCGACGCCAGCCACAGGCCCCGTTCTCCGATGACCCGGGCCAGAAGAGGACGGAGGGAACGGTTCACTCGCCCCAGATTCAAGGCCGCAACAAGCAACGAAGGGGGAAGAACCGTGCCCCGTGCGTCAAGATAGCGCAAACTCTCCCTTTGAAGCCGGACATTCTTCTCGCTGAAGATGGTGCGATACAGTTCCGTAACGGCGTCCCTTTCGGGAAGCATGGGGCGATCCTCATGAGGACAGGGCGGAGGAAGCATCACATCCTCGACATTCAGGGCGGAAGGAAGATAGCCTGCCTGTCCGCAGACGAACAGTACGCCCGCCCCACGCAGCAGACGCAGCTCATCGCTCTCCTTGTCAGCCTCCGCAGAGGCAGGCACGGCAAGTTCTCCCAGCATCTGCCCGCACGGTTCGTCCGAAACGGGAAGTTCCGGAGTCCTTCTGGACGTGCCGAGCAGAGCCTGTACGCCAAGCAGTTGCAGTGCAGAAGTCATGCCTTTCCCCCTTCCTCCGCAGGACGGACAAAAGCCCCGGCGATTTTCAGGCGTTCATCCTCCCATTCTCCGCAGACAAAAAGCCTCTGCCCTCCGCTTTCAGCCAGCAATTCCCAGGCTTCGGCATCCGTCATGTCCAGAGAAAGGCCCTGCCCTGCATCCGTAAGCAGCATCCAGTCCTCGCCCCGGCGGCAAAGGCGCGCTCCGTCAAAAACCAGGGGCAAAGGCTCCTGCCAGGGATTGGCGGCACGCAGCCGGGCCATACGTTCCAGAGCCGCGCCAAAAGAACAGTCCGCCGGAAAGACCATCTGCTCGTCTGACGCCGCAGATTCGATATCTCCGCATGAAACAGCCCGCAGCGGGGCGGCACCGGGATAAAAGGCAAGAACCATATGCAGACTTTCACCCGGTGAAAAGACGCGCTCAAACTGCCTATTGCCGTGCGAAAAATCCAGCAGCAGAGCCATGCGTCCGCTCTCTCTGCCGTACAGCCAGACCCGCCTTCTCCACAACTTTTCTTCCTCTGCAAAGGTCACGCCGAACACCTGCCAGATATCTTCGACGCGATCCGGGCCTGCCATGACCTCATCCTTTCCCGGAGCAAATCCGAGGGCCGCCCGGACATCCTCCTGCTCTGGAAGAGACAGCCTGCCTCTGTTGCGGAAGGCATCCGCCATGAGCTGCAAACGGCCAAGCCGCCCCAGCAGAAGCCCTGCCTGTTCGGCATTTCCGCTTCCGACTTTCCCGAGACTTCTCAGCTGTGCGGCCATGCCCTGGGCCTGTGCATCCACCATGCGCGCGGCCAGTTTATCCCATACGTCATACTGTTCGGAAAGCTGAGACAAGCCCTGCCGGATCTGATCCCCCATCCAGCGTTCCAGCTCCTCCAGCCCGTCCTGCATTCGGAGCAGACGGGTCTGTTCCCGTTTTCCGTCGGATCCGGAAGAAGCCTTCGCCCGCGTATTCGCGCTTTCCTTGCGCGCCTCCTGCTTTGCGGCGCGCTGCCTGCGGGCGTCGAGCCACTCCTCCAGCCATTCAGGGCGGGGAGCAGTGAACAGATCAGGATGCTGAGTCAGCAGCAGAAGCAGCGCAAGCGCATGTTTGCAGGGAATCTTGCGACTGGGGCAGGAGCAGGAACAGACGAGGCCTGCACGCTCGATCTTCACCTGATAAGGCTTGGAACCGCTCCCCTGACAGGCGCCCCACACGGCTTCCTCATCAACTCCGAGGAGCGGCCATTTCCCCGGTGAAACAAGTCCTCTGGCGGCCTTGACCGAAGCCTCGTCCGGAGCCATGGCAACAACGGCATCGACACTTATTTCCATACCCTTTTCCTGAACGCCGTTCCGCCGGAAATCTTCCGCCGGCAGTAATGAACGATTTTTCTTTTTCGGCAGATTCCGCCACGCTCTCCGTCTCCTCCCCCGTCGGGGAAAGAAAAAAGCCGGAGCCGTTCATCGCGCATGACTGCGCAGAAAGTCCCGGATGGCGGCATATATGCCCTTTGCATCAGGAACGGTCGGGATATCCGCGGAAGCCGGATTAAAATTGTGTTCCGCCCCGGTCACGATCAGTTCCGGCCAGTCCAGCCCCAGCAGGCGGGCATGAGCGGCCGTTTCCCGGGACTGATCTCCGGGAACAAAGGTATCCGCGGTACCGCAGACCACCATGCAGGGAGAACTGGACTCCGATACATAAGTGCGCGGGCTTGCCTTCCGCTGAAGCTCTGCATCATAAAGATGTTCCGGGGAAAGAAGACAGCGCAGACAATGAAGAAAACGTCCGTCGCCGTTGGCCTGAACCTTGCCCTCCGCCTCGACGACGCAGCGGGGCACATCCAGCACGCCGGAACAGGCCACAGCCGCAGCAATGTCGAAACTCACATCCGCAAGCTCCGGCGCGTTCTCTCTATCACGCCATTTGTCCCGTTCGCAGGCCAGCATGGCCGACGCATATCCCCCGGCTGACGTTCCGACAACAAAGAGATTATGTCTGTCCACTCCGTATTCATCCGCATGTCGAACCAGAAAACGGAAAGCGTCGCAACAGTCGTACAGCTGTTCGGGAAAAGGTGCCCCTTCCGGATATTTGCGATATTCCACCGAGGCGATGAGCCAGCCGTCTTCCAGCAGGGTTTCCCTCCCCATGAAGTGCATGTACCACGCGGGCAGACCTTCGCGCTTCGTCTGGTGACACCAGCAACCGCCATGAATAAGCATGATCAGCGGAACTTTACCCCTTCCGCGCCCCTTCGCCCGATACAGATCGAGCTTCATGGGGAATATGCTCCCGGCTTCGTCGCGCACCTGCTTGTACACAATATCTTCAACACACTCCACGCCATCGGGAATACGCAGCTGACTCATAGTTTCATTATCCTTCATATCCTGTCGTGATGTTATTCACGCAGTTTTCTTTTCTGCCTTTTTTTCCCAAACCCCGCAAGTCTCCGCCCCGTCCTGCGCAGAAAAGCCTCATTGGAAATGCCTAAAAGCTGCGCTATAGTGCCGCTCATGAAAAATACATACCGTTCTGTCGTTCCCGCTTTTATTGTGGCCTGTGCATTCGCCCTCGCCGGATGCACCGTTTCCGTACCCCGCCCCGAACTCGTCTATGAGACAAGTACGGTTCGCGATCTGACGACGTTTCCCCAGAATCTCATGATATTTGCCGATCGCGCAGGACGGGACAGGCAGCTGCTTCCTCCCGGAAAATCCGTCGAACTGGCCGCGCTGTATAAAAAACGCTTCTTTGCCGCATGGAACCAGAGCCGCCCCGGCAAGGGCAATGTGGAATACATGCGCGCCATGCTGAACCGCAGCGGCGTAAAGCGCGGCTTTGCGGAAAATTTCCAGCCCTGGAGCAGTGCGCGCTGGTCCGCCATGCGGGAAAATGCCGATATCGGCGCCATGCCCTCACTGCGCAGACCGGCCGTCACCGTATGTCATACCAGCCTGCGGCTGCTGCCCACGGAACGCCCCCAGCTGTCCAATCCGGCCGCTCCCGGGCAGTCCTTCCCCTTCGACGAAGCCCAGCAGACAGCTCTGCATGTCGGTACGCCCCTGATCCTGCTGCATGTCACCCGCGACGGCGCATGGTACTATGCGGAAAGCGGTGTCGCCTGCGGCTGGGTGCGCGCCATGGATGTGGCCGCCGTCGACGAAAACTTCCGCAATACATGGAAAGAGGCCACGCTCGCTGTCTGTCATGATGACGGCGTTGCCCTGAAAGACGAATCCGGACATTTTCTGGCTCATGCAGACATAGGAACGGTTCTCCCTCTTGCCCGGCAGGACGGAGAAAGCGGCGTGCTGGTCCCCGCCAGGGACAGAAACGGCAATGCCTATATTGCACGCGCCAGGGTAAGCGCCTCTGCTTTCCGTTCCATGCCCCAGCCCCTGACTCCGGGACGTGTGGCCGAACTCGGCAACCGCATGATGGGGCAGTCCTACGGCTGGGGAGGGCTGTACGGCGATCGCGACTGCTCTTCCACACTACGGGATCTGTTTGCCCCGTTCGGCCTCTGGCTTCCGCGCAATTCCGCGGCGCAGGCCGGGTCAGGACAACAGATAAAACTTCAGGATCTTTCTCCTGAAAAGAAAGAACGCCTTATTCTGGACGAAGGAATTCCTTTCCTTTCCCTGATTCAGCTGCCCGGCCACATAGGCCTGTATATCGGTTCATACAACGGTCAGGCCGCCTTTTTCCACAACCTCTGGGGCCTGCGTACCGCTCCCTCTCCTGCCACGGGAGGCTGGTCCGGGCGTCATATTCTGGGCAGAGCTGTGGTTACCTCGCTCCGCCCCGGAGCGGAACTGCCCGATATTGATGAAAACGCTCTCCTCATACACCGGATGCGCGTTCTGACCATTCTGGGTCGCTGAATCTGCATACAACTTTTTCCTGCGGCAATATTATTCCGAACAGTTCCACAACTGTATCAAAACAGATAATAATCAAAACCGCCTGCAAAGCGGGTAGTTTTCTGTTTCGCACCTTGGGCACTCGACCGGCTCATGTTCAGACAAAGCCGGAGGGCTGTAGTGCAAGAAATTGCAGTACAGCCCTCCGGCTTCCGCATACGGGACATGGAAAAAGAGTTTGCCCTTCTGTGCAAAAGATATACATCCTGTACCGGCATTTCACTCCATTAAAGAAGCATCCTGCTGCTTTCACGAAATTTTCAGTGAAAGCCGGAATACGCATAGAGTATAATGAACAAATTTCCTGACTGTTCCTACCCGGAGCATCGACAGGCTCTTTTGTCCGTACCTGTTGCATCTCCATTGCGTTGCTTATGGCTATCAGCTTTTCCGCCTTTCTCCGTTCTCCAATGCGTCTTTCTCAACTGCAAGCCGATATACTGCGCATATCCCTGCGCTCGACGCGCCATTAACTATCTTCCGCCAAGTGCCGAATCTTGTTTCAGCTTCCCTGATCCGGGTTTCAATGCCGGTTCCAGGGCATACGCGACAGCAACAAGCCAAGCCCGCAGAATCCGGTCACACCGGCAAAGATGAGTCCCGCTCCGATGAAAGCGGAAAGCCAGTACATGGGATACCAGATGAAGCTGCCCAAAATACCAATCAGCACCAGACTTCCCGCTCCAATCTGAATCTGCCGGAACAGCGGGAAAGAAGCATTGCCGCGCTCCACGGGCAGTCCCTCCTTCTCCCACCCGGAAAGCCCTCCTTCAATCTGAAAAGCCTGCACGTTACCCGCAGCACGCTCGAGAAGATCCGAGGACTTTGTCGTACGATTGCCGGAGCGACAGAAAAAAATGATGGGCTTGTCCTTTGTCTCGCAGTCATTCACATTCTGCGTGGCAATGGCCGAAAGAGGAATCAGCCGGGAACCGGGTATGAATTTTTCAGCATATTCCGAACTTTCCCGCACATCGACAAGACGGGCTTCTCCATTCTGAACCATTTCAAAAGCGCGCTTCGGAGGAAGGGAAGGAAGCATAATAAAACTCCTTTTTGAGTGCGGTATATCACCACGACCCGCCGAGCGCAATGAAGGAAAAAATTTATCCTCTGTTCCCGCTGATATTGAGGGCATCTGATAGAAGAAAGCATTCATCTTTTCATGTCCATTAGGAAGCTCCCTGATTCCAGAATACGCCTCGAAATATTATCTCTGCTGTCGGCCCATCAGCCCCCTGATTTCAATTCAAGTGATATGGATTTTTCGAAATCCGGCTCTGAAATCTGCCCGCACGCTCTGCCGAACCCGCTAGGAAGAATTCCGGCAACACGAAAAAGGGCTTACAGAGAAACTCTGCAAGCCCTTGATTTCTTCTGGTGGGTCATCGGTGACTTGAACACCGAACCAACTGATTAAGAGTCAGCTGCTCTACCAATTGAGCTAATGACCCGTTCAGCCCGATTCGCCAAGAACCAGTGCTGCACAACAAAAAGCACTATGTCCTTTTTTGCGAATCCTGTCAAGTTTTATAACAGGAATCTTCAGGCTTTTTTCGTGATCAGGCTCTCAGCAAGGCTTGCCGGAACCTTCTCATAATGATCAAACTGCATGGTGAAGGTTGCGCGACCCTGCGTACGGGAACGCAGGTCCGTGGCGTAACCGAACATTTCCGACAGCGGAACCTGAGCGCGGATAACCTGCGCGCCGGCGCGAGCTTCCATGGACTGCACCTTGCCGCGCCGTCCGTTCAGATCGCCCATAACATCGCCGAGGTAATCGTCAGGAGTAACGACTTCCACGTCCATAATCGGTTCAAGCAGCACGGGGCTGGCTTTCTGCATGGCATCCTTAATAGCCATACTACCGGTGACGTAGAAGGCCTGTTCGGAAGAGTCCACATCATGGTAGGAACCGAACACCAGATTGACTTTCACGTCCACCACGGGGAAACCGGCCAGTACGCCGGACTTCAGGGCATCCTGAATACCTTTGTCGATAGCCGGGATATATTCCTTCGGAATCACACCGCCGGTAATGGAGTTGATGAACTCGTAGCCCTTGCCGGGATTCGGTTCCACCTCGATGACCGCATGACCGTACTGTCCGCGACCACCCGACTGCTTGACGTGCTTGGTATCAGACTTCGAAGGCTTGGTGATGGTTTCGCGATAGGCCACCTGAGGTTTACCGACATTGGCATTGACGCCGAATTCACGGGTCAGACGGTCCACAATGATTTCAAGATGGAGTTCGCCCATGCCAGCAATAAGCGTCTGTCCGGTTTCTTCATTGCCCTTCACGCGGAAAGAGGGGTCTTCCTTGGCGAGCTTGTTCAGGGCAGCAGACAGAGCGTCACGGTCGGCCTTGGTCTTGGGCTCAATGGCCACTTCAATGACCGGTTCCGGAATATCAAGAGATTCCAGAACAACCGGACGCTTTTCATCGCACAGCGTATCCCCGGTGGAAACCTGCTTCAAACCGACAAGAGCAACGATATCGCCCGCGCCAGCCCACTTGATTTCTTCACGCTTATTGGCGTGCATGCGCAGGATACGTCCGACACGTTCATTTTTCCCGGTATTGGCATTCAGCACGGTCATACCGGACTCAACAAAACCGGAATACAGGCGGAAGAAGGCCAGATGTCCGATATAAGGGTCTGCGGCCAGCTTGAATACCAGACCTGCAAGGGGTTCGCTGTCCTTACAGTGACAGGTGATGATTTCTTCTTCATTCCCCGGCGCATGTCCGGTCATTTGAGGAATATCCAGAGGAGAAGGAAGATAGCGAACAACGGCGTCGAGCAGGGGCTGCACGCCCATGTTGCGGAAGGCGGAGCCGCACACCACAGGCACAATTGCCTGAGAAATGGTGGCCTTACGTACACAGGAAATGATTTCCTCTTCGGAAAGGGTGCCGTTTTCCAGATAACGGTTGAGGAGTTCTTCGTCCTCTTCCGCCACGGCTTCCATCATTTCCATGCGCTTTTCATTATAAAGTTCTTCCATGTCCGCCGGGATGTCTTCTTCCCAGAACTCGGCGCCCTTGGTTTCCTTATTGAACTTGATCGCCTTGCCCGTCACCAGGTCGACCACACCTTCAAAATGATCTTCGGCACCGATGGGGAGCTGAAGCATAATGGGTTTGGCCTTCAGGCGTTCATGGATCATATCCACAGCACGGAAGAAGTTCGCGCCGATGCGATCCATCTTATTAATGAAACAGATGCGGGGCACACCATAGCGGTTGGCCTGACGCCACACGGTTTCGGACTGGGGTTCCACGCCCGCGACGGCATCGAAAACAGCCACGGCGCCATCAAGCACGCGCAGGGAACGTTCGACTTCAATGGTGAAGTCCACGTGTCCGGGAGTGTCGATGATGTTGATGGTATAGCCCTTCCACTGGCAGTGCGTAGCGGCGGAAGTAATGGTGATACCGCGTTCCTGCTCCTGTTCCATCCAGTCCATGGTGGCGGAGCCGTCATGGGTTTCGCCGATCTTGTGCGATACACCGGTATAGAAAAGGATGCGTTCGGTAGTGGTGGTCTTGCCGGCGTCAATATGGGCCATAATGCCGATATTGCGCAGTTTGTCGAGAGGGAACGTACGGGACATAGTATGACCTACCAGCGGTAATGCGCAAAGGCCTTGTTGGCTTCGGCCATGCGGTGAGTATCTTCCTTCTTCTTCACAGCACCGCCGCGACCGTTGAAGGCATCAAGCAGTTCGGCAGAGAGCTTGTTCACCATCCCCTTTTCACCGCGAGAGCGCGCGTAGGTGATGAGCCAACGAAGAGCAAGAGAAATTTGACGTTCCTGCCGCACTTCCATGGGAACCTGATAGGTAGCGCCGCCAACGCGGCGGGACTTCACTTCAAGATGCGGCTTGACGTTGTCAAGGGCCTTTTCGAAGGCGCGCAGAGCGTCTTCACCCGACTTTTCCGCCAGATTTTCCAGCGCACGATATACGATGGTTTCCGCGGGACCCTTCTTTCCGTCATACATGAGCCGGTTTACGAACCGAGCTACAAGACTGCTGTTGTACACCGGATCGGGCAGGATTTTCCTGTTGGATACGATACCTTTACGGGGCATGGTGATTCCTCCGTGAGGTTTCTGAACGAGCAATTTCCGGAACCACCGGAAATGCAGCCATTCTTGTTGATATTACTCCCCGCAGCGGCGGGGCCGACACTTTCCAGGCTGTGCCTCTCCCTTGTGAACACGTCAAAACGCATGGCGTCCACAAAACCAGGACGCCATGCGTAAACGTCATATCACAAATGGAGAAACGCGCACACGCAATCAGGACTTCGGACGCTTCGCGCCGTACTTGGAACGACGCTGACGGCGATCCGCCACGCCGGAGGTATCCAGCGTACCACGGACGATGTGGTAACGGACACCGGGCAAGTCCTTCACGCGGCCGCCACGGATAAGAACCACGGAGTGTTCCTGCAGATTGTGGCCTTCACCGGGGATATAGGCCGATACTTCGATTCCGTTGGTCAGACGAACGCGGGCCACCTTACGTAAAGCCGAGTTAGGCTTCTTGGGGGTGGTGGTGTACACACGGGTACACACGCCGCGACGCTGCGGACAAGCCTGCAGGGCCGGGGTCTTCTTCCGCTTCACAACCTTTTTCCGCTCGATGCGGATAAGCTGGTTGATAGTGGGCATGAGGTTCCTCCAAAAAATTTAAAAACACATTTCTGATCGAACCGTCCGATCAAAGAGTCTTACTTAGACCTGCTCATAACGCATGTCAAGAAAAAAGATATACAAAGGCAACGGCTCCGCGCCCTTTATCACCTCTTCAGGAGTACTGCCGAACACGACTGCTCCTCTATCGGATATCGGCCGTGACATCATGAACAATAAAATATCCCGCGGCCATTATTCCTCTACTGCCACATCTTCCTGATGCTCTTCTTTTCCGAGGCGACGGGCACAAACTTTATGGATCTGCTTGGCGTCGGCGTCCGTCACGGTAAAATGCCAGCCGGCAAGTTCAAAGGTCTCATCCTGCTGGGGGACATGTCCGGCGGCCAGGCTCAGATAACCGCCGAGCGTATCTACCTCATCCGATTCCAGCTCTATTCCGAGCGGGGCAAGATCTTCAAGATAGGCTCGACCGGAAATTTCGAACTCCCCTTCCCCAATCTGCCGGAAATCCTCCTCCCGCGGAGCGTCATGTTCGTCTTCGATGTCCCCTACAATAACTTCGAGCAGATCCTCGATGGTCACAAGGCCTGAAGTACCTCCATATTCATCCACCACAATAGCCAGATGATTTTTCCGTGCGCGGAATTCCTGCAGCAGTTCACTGGAAATTTTCGTCTCCGGCACAAAGAAAGGAGGACGCATAATACGATCCACCGATACATCATGTCCTTCCGGATGCACCAGATACTCGAGGGTATCCTTGGCATAAGCTATACCGATGATGTTATCTCTGGTGCCGTTATACACAGGCAGACGGGAATGACCGGTTTCGGTAATGGCACGTGCAACCTCGACGACGGAAGTTCCCGACGCAACGCAATCGATATCGGTTCGAGGAGTCATGATGTCCTGTACCTGAAGTTCATCCAGCGTCAGGATGGAAAGCAGCATGGAACCTTCCTCGGCTTTCAGCTCGCCGTCATCGCGCGCCTCCTTGATGACCTGCTCAAGATGGTCTTCGTTTCTGCCACTGAAGCGGGAAAAAAGCCGTGACCACATACTGCCGTGGGAATCAGCGTCCAAGTGATGCTCCTGGGGTTTGAAGGTTGAAAAAGCGGGGACTGATCCGACGCTGTGCCGCCATATCGCGCAAAACCCAGCGTAACAGCGGGGGAACCTCCCCGTCCGCCGCAACGGGTCGCCATGCCAGTTCCTTACGGAAGTTGCTCCCCTGCCCCCAGGGGCTCCAGGCTTCCAATGCATAACCAAGCACGGCATGAGACCGACGAACACCGTCGGCGTGTCCGGTGACGTGACGCAGAGAACAGGCCAACCACAGGGTCAGCGGCGAACGCATCCTCTGCCGGAGAGACAACAACAAAACGCCGGACTGCGGTGCGGCTGCTGCAATTTCACGGCGTACGGCAATGCCCACGCCGGACGCGGAAAGATTTTCCAGACGGGCGTTTCCTTCGTTACGGGAGGGATATCCCCAAACAAGAAAAGGCTTACCGGCCGGAGCCTCCGGCGGAAGAGATGCAAGAACGGGCCAGGGCCAGAAGCCCAGAGCGACATCCTCTTCTTCAGGGACTGTTCTCGGAAAAAGTCTGTGCTGAACCCGCTCCACACGCTCAGGGCGACTAAGACTCAGCAGCGTTTCATAGTTGCGTAGATCACCGCCCCGGATTCGACAGAAAAACGAAAACACCAGTTTTTCGGAATGTACGCCATATCCTCGATTAAATGTCAGACGGGCATGAACCGGTCGTCCGGCCCAGAACTGCCAGCTTTCATCTTCCAGAGGACTGATTGTCCGTATCACGAGGCGGGAAGCGTCAACATGCAGACAGCTCCCCCGTAAAGGAAGTACCCCCCGGGCAGAAGACCTTGAAAAGGAGGCCTCCAATTCTTCGGAAAAAGCGGAAACAGTAGAGGATGGGGCCGGCATTTCAAACGATCGGTCAGCCTTTTCTCCTCCGATATTATCCAAGGGCGCAGGAGAAAGAAGAATATCCGCGCTGCGCTCGCAGGCCTGCACGAGAATTTCATCAGCCTGTATCGGCTCCAGACTGAAAGACGACTCTTCCGCCCCGGAAAAAGATACTCTCTGCTGCGCCCTCTTCAGCCATCCCGACAGGAATCCGGGAAGAACACCGACGGATACGCCTTCTGCTTTCAAACGAAAAGACAGCAGACAAAAGGCAAGAATACCGGTAACTAACAGCGTTCCCCAGAAAAGGAAGCCCGTCTTCCCGGAAAAATTTTTCCCTGAAGAACAGCCTGCGAGAAGAAGACATGCCGAAACAAGAACAGGCCGAAACAGTACGGGGCGTTCCGCAAAAAAACAGCTCAAACAGCAATACGGAGTCGACAGTCTCTGTATGGGTGCTGCCGCACCGCATCGAGTCCGCGTCCCTTCCGCTGAATCCGGCATTTCCGCCGCGGCGTAGCGGCGCCGCGGCTTACATCGATGAGGTATGTCTGATGGAGAATTGTCCATATTCTTCCCTGAAAATATGGATAATCATAGCAGGGCGATCAGATCTTGGCAAGACGCGGCGCCGACGCATCCTTGAACAGAACAGGCTCTATATTTTTTTGAGCAGCGCATCAACGACATCAGCAAAAGCTTTTCTTCCATCAATATACAGCTCTCCGCTTACCAGCAGATTATCAAGCAGCGAAACTCTGCGTCGAGAAGAAATAAGCAGCCCCTGACGAACCTTTTCGGCCAGATGTTCCAACCCTATATAAAGGCGCTCTCTGTCCGTATATAAGTAATCATACCAGGCATTGGCGCATGTCAGTCTGATGTCCGACGCAAGCTGCCCGATATTTGCGGCACATTCATAAAAGCAGAGAGCCTGCATCACATCGGTGTTCAGAAAAATCGGCGTATCAACATTCCTTGCCTCCTGCCAGATAAAACCGAGAATGAGGTTGACACGTTCTTCAAAGCTCCGTTCTCCCAGAGGAGGCAAGACAATCTGCATGGGAATGCGGCGCAAAAATGTGGCAAGCATGCTTTCCGTCGGATTTTCTGTCGTAGCGCCGATAATCAGGACATTGGCCCTGCGGGGGGCTTTCGCTTCCCCCAGTCTGGAAAAGACACCCTGATCCATGAGCAGAAAAAGCTTCTCCTGACCTTCCGGATTCAAGCGATGAATTTCATCAAGAAAAAGTATTCCTTCGTGTGCCCGTTCCACCAGTCCCGGCTGATCGCGATCCGCCCCCGTATAGGCACCTCTCACATAACCAAAGAGCTGAGACAGCAGCAGCTGAGGGTTATCGGCATAGTTTGCACAATTAAGCGTAATGAATGCAGCATGTTTCGGCCTTACTCCGCTTTTAAGCGCAAAGTCGTACATACAACGGGCAAACTGACTTTTTCCTGTCCCGGTTGCTCCGGTGATCAGCGTATGTAATCCGGCAGGAGGATACAGCATAGCCGCTTTGGCCTGTTTAATAAGAGGAGCGAGGCTATGTTCCGCGCCTATGAGATTGTCGAATGTCGAAGGCTCCCGCAAACGAAGATAAGGAGTCCCATGTCGAGGACTCCCCTGCCCTTCTGCCTGTTTTCCAGAATCTTCCGAAAAAGCCGGGGAGCGAACCTCTTCTCCCCCGGACTTCTCCATTCCTAAAAAAGATAGAAACTCCTGCATGGTAAAATTCGTAACGGAAACCGATCTTCCAAGCAGCGTTTCCAGATGAGAAAGCGAAAGGTAATAGGAAGGTCTCCCGCTGATCTTAACCAGCACCCCCGAGCGATACAGCAAATTCAGTTCAGTACTTGCATTGTTGGGAGCAACAGCGGCTTTTTCAGCCAGAGCACGCAAGGAAAGCGACGCCAGAGCCTCTTTTCCGCCTTCAGGCCTGAAGGCCAGCGTTGCCTCTGTAAGTATCTTCAAGATCTTTGCTGCACGCTTACGCTCTTTCATGAGACCCCTTTTCAAGAATATTCTTATAATAAGACGATTATATTCTCGACCTTGTAGTGTCAAGGAATATTTAATCTTTTATTTTTCATATGATACAGATTTTTATCTAAAAAAGATTCTATTATATACTTTTTGGCATGACGTTTGCTAAGTTCCGGGCAATATCGGGGAGGTATCATGAATATCGGACATGAAATTCTTTATCTTTCCAGAGCTGATATCGAAGCTATAAACCTGCCGATGTCTGAACTCATGGATATTCTTGAGCAGGCCTATATCGAAAAAAACAACGGCAATCTGGATATGCCCCCAAAACTCGGCATTGCTCCCGACCCGGAAGCTTTTATTCACGCCATGCCCTGCTGGCTGCCGGAGATGCACGCAGCAGGACTGAAATGGGTTGGTGGAACCAGACAAAACAAAAGTAAAGGCCTGCCCTTTCTGGGCGGACTCTGCATCCTTAACGATCCAGAGACCTGTCTGCCTGTATGCGTCATGGATTGCGGCTGGATTACTGCAAAACGTACCGGTGCAAAATCCGGAGTCTGCGCCCGACACCTCGCACGCAGGGAAAGTCGGACTCTGGGCATTTTGGGCTGCGGGGAACAGGGCTACACAAATCTGGAAGCCATGAGCGTCGCACTCCCCATGCTGGAACAGGTTTTTGTCTATAACACGTCTCCCGAACCGGCAAAACGTCTCGCAGCCACCCAAAGCGAAAAACTCGGCATCCCCGTACGCGCAATGGACAGCACAAAAGATGTAGTCATGGAAAGCGACGTGCTTGTCTCAGCCGGCTGGATATCACCCACTGCGCGCAGAACCATCAATGCCGAATGGCTTAAACCCGGGGTAACTCTTATTCCTGTGGATCTGGATTGTATGTACACGGCGGAAGCCATGGCCTTATGCGATAAATATTTTACCGATGATATAACGCTCTATGAATATTTTCGCAAAGCAGGTTTCTTTTCCACTGTTCCGGAACGCCCTCAGGAACTATGCGGTGTCATTGCCGGACTTACCCCAGGACGCGAAACAGATACCCAACGCATCATTACGCTGAATAATGGTCTGGCTCTGGACGACGTGAGCGTCGCGCAACAGATCTTCAAACGTGCCCTCAGTATGGGAAAAGGGATCTTATTACCCTTATAATGTACTTACTCAAAGCAAGGAGGAACTATGTATTCCTGGCGTGCCTATCTCGGCCTTATCAATCCCGGATCCGGCCCCAACATGGAACAGGATTTCCATCGTTTTCTTCCACGGGGAGTTGCCCTCGCGACAACAAGAGTTCCCTTTACCTACCCTTCTCCCGAAGGCTTGCGCAATATGGTTTCCCATCTTGAGGAAGCATGTGAAATTTTCAAACGCTACAAGCACGATGTCGTTATGTTCGGCTGTACTTCGGGCAGCTTGATCGGCGGATTCGATTACGACAAACAACTTATTAAAATCATTGAAGATATCACAGGCGATCAGGGATTGACGACTTCGACGGCAGTCCTTGAAGCTCTTCAGGAACTTGGTGTTACCCACCCTGCCGTAGTGACGCCATACCCTGACGACACAAACGAAATAGAAAAACAGTTCCTTGAACATCACGGATTTCATGTCGTAAATATTTCAGGTATGGGTAACGATTATGTACATCAATCCATTACCGATATTGAACCCAGTCATGTCTATCAAAGTGTAAAAAAACTGGATAAAAGCGGCGCCGACTGCCTTTTCATCAGTTGTTCAGGCCTCAATGTTCTGGATCTCATTGACCTGCTGGAAACAGATTTGAATATGCCGGTAGTGACCAGCAATCAGGCATCCTTATGGGCATGCCTGCGTCACTCCGGCGTAGGAACGCGTATTCCGCAACTGGGGGAACTGTTCCGCAAATAGACAGGAAAAGGGCGGGCCGGTACCGCCCTTTTTTCAAAACTGACTACACAGCCATAGCTCTGCGCAATATCCAGATATACAACTTACAATTATCCATCGAAAAATTCAGACCTATACGGAAAATATTCTTTTTTATACCACACAAAGAACAAATGGTACTGCAAAATAGTCATGTACGACAAAAAATTCGGAGGTGACAGCTCTTATCTTCACACTTTACATCATAAAAACAACGCTGATTTGAACTTTC
>DWXS01000023.1 GCA_019119045.1 Candidatus Mailhella merdavium
TCAAAAAAATTCCAAATCTATCATCAAAGAAAACGACGTACTTATTGTCAGATCAGGCTCTCCAGGAACCGCCTGTGTTGCTACTAAAGAATATGCTGACTATAATGCCATTGATATCATTATTGCACGCCCAAACTGTAAAAAAATTAATCCTGTTTTTCTAGCTATGTTCACCAATATGCCACATGGCATGAACCAAATTCAAGAAAATACAGGAGGGGCAGCCCAGCAACACTTTAATGTTGGAGGATATAAAAATATCACAATTATTCTCCCTCCCCTTTCTCTACAAGAACAATTTGCCTCCTTTGTCCAACAGGTCGACAAAATAAAATCGTCCGTAAAGCAATGCCTTGAGAAACTTGAAACTCTGAAAAATTCTCTGATGCAAGAGTATTTTGGATAATATTCATTAAAATTTTATAGGAGTTCATTATGGATCCATCATATTCTAGTGCAATTGCAGATCTTGGAGCATCTCTTACTTCTATGGCTGCCAAGGGAGCAGCCACTTTGGTTTATACAAAAATTAAAGCGTCAAAAAACGAAAAAAATATTGAAACTATCAAAAATAATTATGAAGAAATTATCAATGAATTACTGTCTGAAAGAGAAGAAGCCGTCCGCATAGCTCAAGCATACAAATCAGAACTTGAAAAAGTAAGTATCAGCGATAAGGATATTGAATATCTCCATGCTACAATTTCTCGTTTAATTGAATTATTAACTGCAATTGGGAAAATGGATACCGAAACACAAATAAGCTTTACTTCTATCAAAGAACTTATAAGTATTGACACATTAAAAACCATGCAACTTTTAGGATTTAATTATAAAGCTGCCATTGGAGAGCCTTTAACAGAATTATGTGCACAAAAAATTGCATCTTTGGGAAATAGCTCTAAAAAAGAAACTCTGCCGAGAGTTAAAAATCAAACAAGATAATATACTCTCCTTTTAAAAGGAGTTCCTGTATGCCCAACTTCGACTTCCTTAAAAACAGCAAAGAATTCTCCATGTTCGCCGCTTCCGCCGTGGAAGCGGAAAAGGTCTTTGCCTCGTCGCCGGCCATGTGTGTCATCGGTTGCCGCAAAGCTCTGGAACTTGCCGTAAAATGGGTCTATGCCGTCGATAAGAGCATACAGGAACCTTACAAAGATACTCTCTCTGCCCTTATACACAAGTACAACTTCAAAAAACAGCTCCCGGATCTCCTGTTCAACAAAATTAAAGGCATCGTTACCTTCGGCAATATTGCCGTTCATACCAGTAAGACGGTTCCTTCCGGCTTTGCCGTGCAGGCATTGAAAAACCTCTTTGAGTTCATTCAATGGGTCGATTATTCCTACGGCAAAGACTATCAGGTTCGCACATTCGACGAGCGACGGATTCCCCAAACGCCCATATCCCTCGACATGCAGAAAATCCGGGAACAGGAAAGTCTGCTGGGGGAAAAAGATGCGGAAATAGAACGCCTCCGGCAACAGCTTGCCGAACTTGCTGACCAATATACCGGCAAGAAGGAACGCAATCGTCAGAGCCGTACCCTCGCTCTAGAAGAGCTATCTGAGTTCAGGACGCGAAAAATCTATATCGACGCCATGCTTATCAGCATGAACTGGGAACTGGAAGGCTCAAACAGCGATGTTGCCCAAGAATACGAAGTGAATGATATGGCCGGGGTTCCCGGTCAGAAGGGCTATGCGGATTATGTACTCTGGGGCAAGGACGGCAAACCGCTTGCCGTGGTGGAAGCCAAAAAGGCCGACAGAGACCCCAACGCCGGAAGAACGCAGGCCCGGCTCTACGCCGACTGTCTCGAACGTCATTTCGGTCAACGCCCCGTCATGTTCACGACCAACGGCTTCGATACCTTTTTCTGGGACGACGCAGGCGGCCCTCAGCGCAAAGTGAGCCGCATATTCAGCAAGGCCGATCTGGAAAAAATCATCGAACGGCGAACATCCAGACTTCCGCTTGAGAGCATCAACATAAATAACGATATCACCGACCGTTACTATCAAAAGGCGGCAATCCGCGCCGTATGCGGGAAAATCAGCCGCGGCGTGCGAAAACATCTTCTGGTCATGGCCACAGGCACAGGCAAAACCAGAACAGCCGCCAGCCTGGTCGATGTGCTGAGCCGGGGACATCACATTACAAACGTACTCTTCCTCGCCGACAGAACAGCTCTTGTCTCGCAGGCAAAGGACGATTTCAAAACATACCTGCCGAACATGTCGCTCTGTAATCTATGTTCCAACAAGGACGATTCTTCCGCGCGAATCGTTTTCTCCACCTACCCCACCATCGCGAACGCCATCGACCGCGAAAAAAATAAAGACGGCGATATACTGTTCACCCCCGCGCACTTCGATCTCATCATTATCGATGAAAGTCACCGGAGCATCTTCAAAAAATATCGAGCCATTTTTGAATACTTCGACGCCATCCTTCTCGGCCTGACCGCCACGCCGAAAACCGAAGTAGCCAGAAACACCTATGAATTCTTCGAGCTGGAAAACGGCGTTCCCACCTATGCTTATGACTATGGTACAGCCGTGCATCAGGATCACGTTCTGGTTCCGTACTATAATTACGAGGTCACAACAAAATTCCTCTCGGAAGGTATCACCTACGATGAACTTTCCGACGAAGACAAGGAACGCTACGAAGAGGACTTTACCGAAGACGGCGTCATGCCGGATTTCGTACCTTCACAGGCACTGAACAGCTTTGTCTTCAACCAGAAAACCGTGGATCTTGTTCTTCAGGATCTCATGGAACGCGGCATAAAGGTAAACGGCGGCGAACGTATCGGCAAAACCATCATCTTTGCCCAAAATAAAAAACACGCCGAGTTCATTCTGGAACGATTCAACAAGCTCTATCCTGAATATCACGGCACATGGGCCGCCCGCGTCATCTGCGATGACAGCTACGCCCAGACCGTCATCGACAACTTCAAGGAACCCGACAAAACTCCGTATATCGTGGTTTCGGTGGACATGATGGACACAGGTATCAACGTGCCGGAATGTGTGAATCTGGTATTCTTTAAAAAAGTCCGCTCAAAAACCAAATTCTGGCAAATGATAGGACGGGGAACACGTCTATGCCCGGAACTGACCTGTACCGACCTTATAGATGACGAAGAGTACAGCGGCAAAAAACGTTTCCTCATTTTCGACTACTGCGGCAACTTTGAATTCTTCCGGCAGATTAAAAATACCGTGGAGGGAGAACTCCCTATCTCGCTTTCGGAAAACATATTCAGAAAATGTATCAGATTGATCGCTGCCTTTCAGGACAGTTCAAAATCCGACAACATCTATCAGCTCTGGCGCAGGGAACTGACCGAAACCTGCCGCAAGCTGATCGCCGGTCTCAACACGGATCTCTTTCATGTCCAGCTTGCTCTGAAGTATGTGGAGAAATTCAAGAAAACGGAGGCCTTTATCTGTCTTTCCGAACAGGATCAGCAGGATTTGACGGAATACCTGTCCCCCCTGATTCATTTCGATGACCCCGACGACATGGCGCTGCGCTTCGATAATTTCATCTACGGTTTCATCCTGGATGTGCTGGACGAACATCCCCGGGTAAAACACGATCTGGCCCAGCTTATCACAACGGTCAGACTCCTTGAAAAAAAATCCAACATACCGCAGGTCGCGGAAAAGCTGTCGCTGATCCGACAGATTGGCGTCCCGGACTTCTGGAAGGAAATCGACATCTGCAAGCTGGAGCATATCCGACGGGAACTGCGTGCGCTCATCTGTTTTCTGGACGAAGGCAACCAAAAAAAGAACATCATCACCATCCTGACCGACCCTGTACTGCAATCGACCGGAGGAACTCCTCTGCCGGACGAAACTCCCTTTGAAAACTACAGAATAAAGGTCAACCGCTACGTTGAGGAGCATAAAAATTCCCTGACCGTTCATAACCTGACGCACAATATTCCTCTGACCAGAAAGGACTACGAAGAACTTGAACGTATCTTCACGCAGGAACTCGGCAGCAAGGCCGACTACGAAAAAACTTTCGGCGATACACCTTTCGGTCTGCTGATACGCAAAATCGCCAAAATGGATCATGAGGCTGTTCTTGCCGCCTTTTCGGAATTTATCAACGATCAGTCGCTGAACTCCCGCCAGATGGAATTTGTTAAGAAGGTCATCACCTACATCGAACAAAACGGCTGTGTCGAAGATATTTCCATACTGACAAAAGCTCCGTTCGACAAACCGGCAAAGCTGCTGGACTTCGATAAAAGCCAGCAAGAGAAACTGATTGTCGTCATCCGGTCGATACGGAATAATGCATTGGTTATGTAGCCTTATGTCAACCCCAATAACGTCGAACCATAAAAATATTTATATAAATCAATTCACCGGTATTCACGGAAGATTCTATACATACTGACCAGATTATTATGGCTGTAGCCTCAATTTAACTTTCTATGGATACATGCCGAACCAAGAACGAAAGACTGCCATTTCCTCTGTTCCCACGGAAATGAAAACTGGCACAGATCCTGACTATCATCCAATCGGCAACAATATTTAAATAAACAAAAAAGGCTTACGATTATTACCGTAAGCCCTTGAACTTTCTGGTTGCGGGGGCAGGATTTGAACCTACGACCTTCGGGTTATGAGCCCTTTTTGACAGAATTTGAAAGAGTTAGACGCAGATGGATATACTTTGATTTATTTTTATTTTCAATAAGTTATCAAAAAATAAGACTTTGCCGCGCATTGACCTGAATGGTTAGAAATTGACGGCGTGGTTAGAAATAGGTTAGAAAAATTTTGCCGGTTAAAACCTGCTCCCGCGTATGAACCACAACCCAAGGCAGTTCATGGCTACCCAAAAACGGCGATACCACCCCAAGAAGTGGGCTGGCGTTTATGTATACGAAACGTCAGAAATATATAATGGCGCGCCTGACCTGTGTTTCTACATCACGTTTAAATCCGGCCGCCGCCTCATTTGGGAAAAGGTAGGCAAAATTTCCGAAGGATACGGGCCGGACGTGGCGGCGGAAATTCGCGCTGATCGGATAAAGGCCATCAGACATGGCGAAGAAGTCAAAACCGCCAAAGAACTCCGCCGCGAACAGGCGGAGAAAGACAAGCCCTTTGCCGAAATTGCGGATGCATATTTTGACATCAAGGGGCCGACCCTCAAAGGGTTGACCACGGATCGCAACCGTTACCTCAAACACCTCAAACCGCTGTTCGGCAAGCGAAGCGTCTCGGAAATCACGCCCCAGATGGTGGAGGAGCTGCGCAAATCCCTGAGCGAACGCAAACCGGCCACTCTCTGGAATACTCTTGAGCTTCTGCGGCGCATCATCAATTTTGGCGTCAAGACCAACCGCTGCCCCAATCTTGCCTTTCAGATCGAAATGCCCGTCAAGGACAATGAGGTTATTGAGCATCTGACGCCGGAAGAAACTCGCCGCTTTCTGGATTGCGCCCGCACATGGCCAGCCCGCGATGTGGGCAATATGCTCCTGCTGGCCTTTTTTACCGGTATGCGGCGCGGGGAGATGTTCAAACTGCAAGATGAGGACGTGGCCTTTGACCTCAAGCTCATTCGTTTGCGCGATCCCAAGGGCAGAAAAACCCTCTCCATCGGCATGAGTTCCCTGGTGGAAGAACTGTTACAAGAACAAATGGCATGGCGTGACGAACATTTTCCCGGCAGCCCCTATGTTTTCCCCGGCAAAAACGGCGAGATGCGCAAAGACTGCACAGCGGTTGACCGCTTCCGCAAGGCGGCGGGCCTGCCGCCCAAGTTCCGGCCCTTCCACGGGCTGCGGCATCACTTTGCCGTAAGCCTCGCCAACAGCGGCAAATTCAGCATGGACATGATCTCGGAAATGCTGACACACAAAAATGTGGATTTCACCAAAAAGAAGTATGCCCAATTCCTGCCGGAGACCTTGGCCGCTGCCAGCAACGCGGCGGCGGACATTCTCTCCGGCCAACGGTAGCTTTTGCGGCTGTTCCGATTATCGTGTACACATGGTGAGGAAAAAGATAGTATTGTAAGGAGCAGGCATGGCATTCACACTTCAAACGCTCAGGGAACAGGCCGCCGCAGGCGAGGACAGCACACGTCAGTTCAAGTCCCGAATCGACAATGCGGATTCTCTGGCTGCGGAAATGGCCGCCTTCGCCAATGCCAACGGCGGCGTAATTTTTATCGGCGTGCAGGATGATGGAACACTGTCCGGCATAACATCCCGAGAATTGCATGATGCGAACCAGTTGATCGGCAACGCCGCCAGCCAGCATGTCCGCAGCCCGCTTGTGGTGCAGACGCAGAACATTCTTCTTGAAAATGGAAATGTGGTTATCGCCCTGACCGTTCCTGCAGGAATGGACAAACCCTACTTTGACAGGAAAGGCGTTATCTGGCTGAAAGCCGGGGCGGACAAGCGACGTATCAATTCTAAAGAGGAACTGCGCCGTCTTTTTCAGTATACCAGCCAATTCCATGCCGATGAATTGCCCACAAAGGCGGGCATTAACAAACTGGACAAGCTGCTGTTCCGGGATTTTTTGAAAAAGCGGTATGACAGTGACTTCCCGGATACCCACGCAGAACAACTGCGCCTGCTGCAAAATCTGAACCTCGCCGCTGGCGATGGCAATCTCAATCTGGCCGGAGTGCTGCTTTTTGCCGAACAGCCGGAGCTGATTTTTCCGCAGTTCGTGGCAAAAGGCGTCCGCTTTCCGGGAATTGCCGTTCATGCTGACAGCTACGATGACACCGAAGATTTTGAAGGTCCGTTGAGCAGACTTTTCAAGGACGCCCTGGCTTTTGTCATGCGCAACCTGCACAAGGTACAGGGCAAGAATGGCGTCAACTCACCGGGTACGCCGGAAATACCGGAACAGGTTTTTGAGGAACTGCTGGTCAACGCCCTTGTACACAGGGATTATCTTGTCAGCGCGCCCATCCGCATTTTCATTTTTGATGACCGCGTGGAAATCATCAGCCCCGGCACGTTGCCGAACAATCTGACCATAGCCAATATCAAAGCCGGCAATTCCAATATCCGCAACCCCATCCTGATTTCTTACGCCGCCAAGGGGCTTTTGCCCTACCACGGCATCGGCTCCGGCATTCTGCGCGCTCTTAAGGCATGGCCGGATATTGATTTTGAAGACGATCGGGAGAGTTCGCTGTTCAAGGCCATTGTACGCAGAACCCACCGGCCTGCGGAAAACACTGGGGTACTTGCACCAGAACTTGCATCAAAAACACAAAATTTGCACCAGAAACAAGGGCTTTCTGATGCAACTCTGCGCGATATTGCACCGGAAATTGCACCAGAACTTTTTGCGCTCCTTGAGCACATCTCCGCCAATCCGCGCATAACCACAACCGAACTCGCTACTGTTCTAAACGTGAGCCGACGCACGATTCTTTACAGAACAACCATGCTCAAGAAAAAGGGCATCTTGCGCCGCATCGGTCCCAGCAAGGGCGGACAATGGGAGATTCTCCCATGAAGTTTGTTCCCAACGGTTCGATTATCAAATTTCTGCTGATTGCTGTTCTGGGCTGTGGCCTTGCCTTTCTCATGGCATGGCTGACAACCATGTTTACCGTTATTAAAATTACGCAAGGCGTTTCACTTGCAGGAGTAGCGCTGATACTGCTCTGGTGCGTCGTGATCGGCGGGGCCGCTGTTTGGAGCATCTGCGCCTTTTGTGCGCTTTATGTGGGAACATGGCGCAAACATCACGTTGATCACGCAATCCGTCTGAGTGAAGCCATGCTCATGCTGCATGCTTCCACGAACCATGAACAGTTGGAAGCGCTTCGCCATTATCGTATCCGGGTGTTCAAAAGTCATGAAGCAATCCCGGCGGGAGGAAAACTCGGCGTGGATTGCCGTGAAGTTTCCAACTTTCTTTCTCCCATGCTCTTTGGGTTCAATAAGTTTTTTGCTCTCGGATCGCCCGAATATTGTTGCGATGCCACACAACTTTCCGCAATTGTGGAGGAAAATCAGACGCGCTGGTGTGGCGAAAGCAGTGTAGCTCCAAGCTGTGATGCCGCAAAACTCAACAGGGAGATTGAAGAGCTGAAAAAGAAATACAAGGAAATGACGGAGAAATATACCAGCGCAGCGGGACGAGAAGGCAAATTAAAAAACGAAATCGAACAAATAGAAGCACATATACACATTCTTGTCATATTAGCGAATAAGGTTACCAGAGAATTCACCCACCCACTCGCCAAACACGAAATTATGCGCCAATACAAGGAAATCGGCAAGACGTTGGGGGTTGAAAACGCTCCGGGCAATTACATAGAAATTTTTCGCAAGGCAATGCCGAAAGAGTATATCAACCACGGCGGAGCGCCTATTCAAAATCCCTGAAAGGCAAGAAACCTGACCTGCTCAGGTTCGCAGCCCTCAACTTGTCCCCGTTATAACATAGTAAAATAACATAAAAATTATCAACCTCCCTTTCTTAGGCCTAAGAAAGGGAGGTTTTGTTTCGCCTTTGCTAACACCCCGTCTGTTCAGCGTTTTCCTCTGGGCATAGGGTGTGTTCTCTCCAGATGCTTCTGGATGGATTCATACACTTCAGCCTGAATACAGGGAGATGCTGATGGCGACCAAAAAATTATCACCGCAAGAAGTTGCCGACATGTACGGCGTGAAGACATGCACACTGGCCCGCTGGCGCTGTAAAAAAGTTGGCCCGCGCTACGCCAAGCTCGGCAGCCGTGTCATGTACGACATAGAAGACCTTGAAGACTGGTTTGCGTCACGCTGCGTCCATACCAGAGATTCCGCCCCTCAATTGAGGAAGCGATAATGAGCGCCGACATTCTGCACAGTTTTGCCGAGTGTCTGCGTGCAGCGGGGCTGGAGATCGAGGTCGTGCAGGCCGACGGCCTCCTGCACCGCTGTGGCACAGCGGACCGGCCCCATCGCAGGGACGGCGCGTACAAGGCGTTTCTGGATACTCCGGCCTCCATCTGGTGGAAAAACTGGCGCACCGGCGATGAAGGTACATGGACATACAAGCCAGAAAAAGAACTGACCGCCGCCGAACGGGATGCCCTGCGCGAACGCATCAGGGCTATCCGGGCGGACAAGGAAACGGAGCAGACCCGCCGCTGGCAGGCGGCCGCAACGCTGGCAGCGAGCATCTGGAATCATGCCCTGCCCGCTGATGACGGACATCTCTATCTACAGCGGAAGGAAGTCCCGGCCATCGGATTGCGCCGGACAAAAGACGGGCGTCTGATTATCCCTGTTCTGAACCAGTCCGGCAGGATACAAAGTCTGCAATTCATCCTGCCGGAACAAACTGCCGAGGGTACGGACAAGTTCTTTCTCAAGGGAGGACGCACGGCGGGAGGCTTCTTTTCCCTTTCCGCCGGAAACGGGAAGAAAGACGGTCCCCTGCTGATTGCCGAGGGGTATGCCACAGCGACCAGTCTTCATCTGGCGACCGGTTATGCCTGTCTTGTGGCCTTCAACGCCGGGAATCTAAAAGCCGTGGCCGTCATGGCCAGAGAGAGGTATGCAAAGCGTGAAATCATCCTCTGTGCCGATAACGACACGGAGACACAAGGGAATCCCGGCAAGAAGATGGCCTCTCTGGCGGCTCAGGCCGTGGGCGGCAAGCTGGCCGTCTGCCCGGCGCATGAAGGCAAGGGGACGGACTTCAACGACCTGCACCGGCTGCGTTCCCTTGAAGCCGTCCGGGCCGTTGTGGAAAAAGCGCGAAAGCGGGATGACGACTGCCCCATGCCGGAAGGCTTTTTCCTGGTGAAGGAAGGCAGACGCGCCGGGCTGTACAAGCTGGAGACCAAATCGGACGGAGACAGTCAGGAAATCCGGCTTGGTCCTCCGCTTCTGGTCAAAGGCATGACGCGGGGAGCTGACGGCAACGAATGGGGCCTGATGCTGGAATGGATTGACCCGGACGGTAACAGGCACGCATGGGCCATGCCCGTGGAAATGCTGTTCCGGCAGGGAAGCGACTGATACAGCATACTGGCCTCCGGCGGGTGGTTCGGCAATCCGTCCACCCGGTCGAAGCTGGCGGCATTTCTGTCCACGGTCCGGCCCCTCCGACGGATACGCTGTGTTTTGCGCACGGGCTGGCATGAATCCGTCTACGTCCTTCCCGATACCGTTTACGGCGTAACAGAAGAAGACACCGTGCTGCAAACCTCGCAGCATGGCGGCTTGTACCGTACATCTGGAACGATGGAAGGCTGGCGGGAGATAGCGGAATTGTGCGTCGGCAACTCCCGTCTCAGTTTCGCGTTATGCGCGGCCTTCGCCGGGCCTTTGCTTCGCCCGGCCGGTCTGGAAGGCGGCGGCTTCAGCTTTGAGGGAGGCTCATCCTCCGGTAAGACCACGGCATTGCAGATCGCCGCCTCCGTCTGGGGCGGTCCTGAGCATGTCCGAAGCTGGCGGGCTACGGACAACGGGCTTGAAGGCATCGCCGCCTTGCACAACGACAATGTGCTGATTCTGGATGAAATGGGGCAGGTCAACGGACGTGTTCTTGCCGAATGCGCCTACATGCTGGCCAACGGACAGGGCAAAGGCCGCTCGAACCGTGAAGGCGGAATTCGCCGTTCCCAGAACTGGCGTCTGCTCTTTCTCTCCAGCGACGAACTGGGGCTTTCCGACAAGCTGGCCGAGAACGGTCTGAAATCCAGAGGCGGGCAGGAAGTGCGTTTCGTGGGGCTGCCTGTGGACTCGTCCATGCTCACCAGCCTGCATGGTCTTCCCGATGCCGGAGCCGTGGCCAATCGCATCAAACAACTTGCTTCCGAACATTACGGCCATGCGGGGCATGATTTCCTGCAAAAGCTGACGCAGACCGAAACACTGAATACTGTCCGGTCGGAAATAGGCACGGCAATGGCCGATGCCGTCAGGCATCTTGTTCCCGAAGGCGCTGACGGACAGGTACGACGTGTGGCCATGCGTTTTGCCCTGTGCGGCATGGCCGGAACGCTGGCCATACGACTGGGCATCCTTCCCGCCACTCTGGACGTGCTGAACTGCATCGAAACCTGCTTCCGGGACTGGCTCACGGCAAGAGGAGGTACCGGAGCCTCTGAAGATGCCGCCATCCTTTCCACGGTACGGCTGTTCATCGAACAGCACGGCGCAAGTCGCTTTCAGGACATGGATACGCAAATGTCCACCTGCATCAACCGGGTGGGATTTCAGCGCACTCGCAACGGCACGACCGAGTATCTGATACTTCCGGAGAGTTTTCGGGCCGAAGTCGTCAGGGGATACGCAGAGGCAAGAGCTGTGCGTGTTCTGCGTGAAGCTGGATGGTTACGCACTCCTTCTAAAAACAGACTGAAACATCAGGCAAGGCTTCCTGGTCTAGGGCGCGTGCGTGTCTACATTGTTTGTTTGCCTGATGACCCGGATGAAGAAACTGCTCCTGCCTTGCCTGATTGAGCGGTGACAGTGGTGACAATGGTGACAAACCTACAGCCGCAAGGGGTTACGCCTGTCACCACTGTCACCATTGCATATTTGAGTGGTGACAGCCGAAAAACATTGCCATTGCTCGATTGTCACCACTGTCACCGTTGTCACCACTGAAAATGAGTAAAGGGAAAAAACCATGTCCTACCTCGTACTCCACATGGACAAATTCAAGAAGGAGGCCATACGCGGCATCCAGAGTCACAACCGGCGGGAACGGGAGAGTCACAGCAATCCCGATATTGACTACGACAGAAGCGCGGCGAACTACGAGCTGCACGAAACCGCAGCATCGAACTATGCCGAAGTCATTCAGAACCGTATTGACGACCTCCTGCTGGTCAAGGCCGTGAGAAAGGACGCCGTGCGCATGTGCGGGCTTATCGTCACCTCGGACAAGGCGTTTTTTGATGCTCTCACGCCGGAGGAAACAAGGCGTTTCTTTGAGGAGAGCAAAGCCTTTCTCACGGAATTTGTGGGCGCGGAGAATGTCGTTTCCGCCATGGTTCACATGGATGAAAAGACGCCGCACATGCACTTCCTTCATGTGCCGGTGACGCCGGACGGAAGGCTCAACGCCAACAAAATCTATACCCGTCAGAGTCTGCGGAAACTGCAAGCCGAGCTTCCCGCTCATCTGCAAAGCCGGGACTTCGTCATTGAACGCGGCGTGGAACAGACTCCCGATTCCGCGAAAAGGCATCTGGATACCCGCGAGTTCAAGCAGCAACAGGAAGCATTGGAGAAACTGATTCAGGAATCCGAAGAGACTTCCCGAAATTCACGGCAGCTTATCAGCGCATTGGAACAGCGTGAGGAAGAGTTGAGAAAGTGCATTGAAGAGTATGAGCGGCAGGCTGAGGAAGCGGAAAAGGTGCTTCGGGAGGAGATCGAACTACCGAAAGCCTCTTTTCTCAATTATCCGTCCGTGCTGAAAAAAGCCTCTTCCCTCATTGAAGAACTGAAAAAGGCGCTTGCCGTCAAACACCTTGTCCAGACGGAGAAGGAAATCCTGCAACGGGAAGTGGATACCCTTCGCGGAAAACTGACGCGGCTTGAAGCGGGATACACGGCCCACAGAAAACAAAGCCATGAGGAAAAAGAGGAGCTGGAGAATCAGTTGAAGAAAATAAAGAGAATCATGGCAGGCTATCAGGAATTTCTGCTTCTGCCGGAAATCCGGCCGCTCCATATCGAGTTCGTGGAGCGCAAGCGCACCGAACAGCTCCAACGTCAGCTGGAAGAGGAACGGCAGCGGCAGGAGCAGGAAGCGCGGGACAGGGAGCGTCGGCAGGCGCACTCCACCCGTGGCATGAGAATGAGGTGAGGCGTCGGGGGGAAATCTTCGCACAGGCCGAAGATATAGCCCACTATGCTTCACTTGCGTGAAGCGTGGGCGACCGTCCCGCTCGACCGGAAAGACAAATCATCAATCCGGGGCATGGCCCCGGCGAAACACTGGAGGAAGCTTCATGACCATCACCGTCACGCAGCTGAAGGAAATCAGACAGGAGTTTGCGACACTCAAACCCGCTTCTGTCACGCTGGACGGGAATCGAACCATGTCCATGAAGGAAGCCGTCTTCGCTCTGGCCCCGACGCTGGAGCGAATGAAGAAGCGCGGCTTCGACACACAGGAGATTGTCGAGCGCTTGCACGAAAAGGGTATTGAGGTGAAACCCCAAACCCTGACCAAGTATCTGACCGAAGCCAGACGGCAACGGGAAGGACGAAAGGCAAAGAGGCAAGACACACCCCCGCCGCCTCCGAAACGCGAACAACGCTCCAGCTTCATTACTCCTGATATACCCGATGATGAACTGTGAACAAGAATCCATTGAGAGGAGAAACCATTATGGCAGGAGCTTACGGATATATTCGCGTATCCAGTACGGATCAGAACGAAAGCCGTCAGCGCATCGCCCTTGAGCGGCAGGCCATCCGGTCAGACCGCATTTTCATGGACAAACTGTCGGGCAAGGATTTTCAGCGCCCGCAGTATCAGGCCATGCTCAAAAAGCTCAGAGCCGGGGATCTGCTCTGCATTACGAGCATTGACCGGCTGGGCAGAAACTATGAGGAAATTCTGGAACAGTGGCGGATAATTACCAAAGAGAAGCGCGTGGATATCCTCGTTCTGGACATGCCTCTGCTTGACACCCGGCGCGACAAAAACCTGCTCGGTACCTTTATTGCCGATCTTGTTTTGCAGGTGCTTTCCTTTGTGGCTCAGAACGAACGGGAGAATATCCGTAGCAGGCAGGCCGAAGGTATCGCTGCAGCCAAAGGGCGCGGTGTGCGTTTTGGACGCAATATCAAACCCCTGCCGGACAACTTTCTGGAAAATTGCGACCTCTGGCGCAATGGCCAAATCTCAGGGCTGGAAGCGGCCAAAAGATGCCGAATGCCTCAAAGCACCTTTTACCGGAAAGCTGGACGGCTTCGGGAAAATGACGCTAATAGTGTCTAACACGGACGTC
>DWXS01000024.1 GCA_019119045.1 Candidatus Mailhella merdavium
AAATAATTCGATAACTAATAAAAATATATATGATATAAAAAATGATGAATATGATAATATTATAAAATCACTTATACAATGTAGAGGTAATATATGTAATACCTCTATAATTCTTGGAATTTCAAGGAGTAATTTGTATAATAAAATAAAAAAATACAATATAGATGTAAAAAAATATAAAATAAAATTTTCAAATGAATATAAAAATGATCTTCATGATAGGATCATGCATGTATCTGATGAAAAGATAGAAAAATTATTACATATTATTAATATACTAAATTTGTAATAATTTATATAATTATATGTTATATTTTATATAATATATACATGTAGTAAATCATGATTTTATCATATTTTTAAAAGTCGAACATAATACGTATCAAAGAAATTAATATGAGTATAAGCATGCATTAAATAGTAAAAATATATTTTTATTTTTCATGCCATGACATTATGTTTGTGTTGAAGGCGCAAATGTTGCGCATCTGTGTCAATGATGTGTTTACCATTTTCTGATGGTCTGCGAAGACAGAATCATGTCAACATCCATTTTCTTTGTTTTGCGAGTGAGAGATACGGTCAGAAGTAGCAATATGAAAAAAGAGACTAAAGCTTTATATATTGCAGGAGCATGAAAATAAGGAAAGTTCCGTATTCTTACCTGTGAGGAGAGAGCTTCGTCGTGGAACTGGAGCGTACAGGTGGGCTGTGATGGAGAAAAGGGGGAATTTCCTATATCTTGAAGTTGTGTACGGGATGTGGAGAGATGGACAGCATTCCTATGTCGAGAGTGTTGCCGGATACGGGACAGGATTTTTTATATCGGGAATTTGTAGTTTGAGTTTGCAAGGCTGAAACGGAACGTTGCCTTCGGGCTGGTGAAACGGATCGGATTCCGCGTGGAAGAAGTGTATTTAGAGGTTTTCTTGAACCTGTTGTGTTTTGGAGAGGAAGGCGTACTTGCAGTATTTTGAAACTCTTTTTGAAAAGGGGAGAATGTCTGTACGCTTCTTAATCTGTGCTTCAGAAGCGTACAGGCAAACATCAGCCGAGCTGTTTGAAGGATTTTTTTGATGCGCCGCATACCGGGCAGCGCCAGTCGTCGGGCAGATCTTCAAATTTTGTTCCAGGAGGGATCTTTCCTTTGCGATCGCCCTTGTCCGGGTTGTAAATATACCCGCAATTGGTCATCTGGCACTGCCACATGTCTTTGGAATCGGCCATGATGGGCCTCCTTTTGAAGTATGTTGCAAGAAGCCCCGCCGAAGCGGGGCAGATTGATTGAAGCAGAGTCCGGCTCCGAAATCAGGCTATGGCCTGAAAATAGGCCTGAGGATGGGCGCAGGCGGGGCAGGTTTCCGGTGCGCTGTCGCCTTCATGGATAAAGCCGCAATTCATGCAGCGCCAGACTTTTTTGGCGGGATTTCTGAAGACTTTGCCTTCCTTGATGGCTTCGGCAAAGGCGAGGAAGCGGCTTTCGTGGTGAGCTTCCGCGACGGCTATATTGCGCATGACCGTAGCAATTTCATGGAAACCTTCTTCATCGGCAATTTTGGCGAAGTCGGGATACATATGCTGATGTTCGTGGTTTTCACCTGCGGCAGCGGCCAGAAGATTGTCATAGGTTGCGCCGATGACACCGGCGGGGAAGGCTGCGGAAATTTCCACATCGCCGCCTTCAAGGAATTTGAACAGGCGTTTGGCATGTTCCTTTTCCTGATTGGCGATTTCTTCAAAGGCGCGGGACATTTCTACATAACCGTCTTTTTTTGCCTGACCTGCAAAATAATCATAGCGGTTGCGAGCCTGCGATTCCCCGGCAAAGGCGGTGAGCAGGTTTTTTTCGGTACGAGTGCCTTTCAGAGATTTCATGCTGTCCTCCTGGTGTGTTTGTGTAGTTTAAAAGGGGGCAACAGACAAGGCTGTCCGCCCGAGGGGCGGGCTGTGCAACACGTTGCCGCACAAAAAAAGATTCCCCGGTGAGACTAAGAGCTTAACTCAGAGTTTACCATCATTTGCCGCAAAGGCACAGCCCTTGATAACGCTCCGTCCCGGAACATTACAATACAAATAACTCAGATTCAGACAAAGGCAAGCCGGGAGTTTTTCCCCGGCAGAGAACGTGAATCTTATTGCGTCAGACGACATTCGTCGCACAGACCCTCAAATTCAACTCGAACTCCTGTGACGCTGAAACCCTCGACATTAATCTTGCTGAGATCCGGAGTCGAGCAGCAGTCGGCGGGCAGATCAACTACCTTTCCGCAGCGGGTACACTGGATATGCCGATGCGGTGTGATATTACCGTCAAAACGGCGTATGGTCCCTGCGCTGTCGAGACGCAGAATTTCCTTTGCCGATGCCAGCAGTTCAAGGTTGCGGTACACTGTGCTGAGGCTGATGTGCGGCATGCGCGTTCTCACGCGGGAATACAGTTCCTCCGCTGTCGGATGGGAACACATGCTGCGCAGCTCTTCCAGAATGAGCATACGCTGGCGCGTCATACGGGTTTGGGGTTGGGGCATGCCGGACTCCTCTTATTCGTTTTGATTACGTTTAGCAATAGTGTCATAAGCTGTCAAGCCGGAGAAACTGTCGGATCTCAGAGCAGGGCAGGCGTTCACTCACGGTCGGGGTGGGAATTGGTTCATACACATATAATGTTCTGTTTCAGCCCGGGCCGCGAATTCCGGTATTTTTCCGATGAAGGCGCAGAAGGCTGGCGTATCCGCCGGACAGCCGGAGCTGAAACAGAACATGTTGCGGTCGTACTGGGAAATTGTTTGTGCAAGGTATTGCCGCCAGGTTCCATGGTCGTACGGACAAGAACTGTCCGGAAGGGCTGTATCTGTATTCTGGCGGAGCCTTGTCGTAAAGCTGCGACGGGCAGAATGTACATCCTTTCAGGTTCAGAAAAATGTGGAGAGTGCGGCTTGATATGCTGCCGTAAAGTCGTATGGGCTGAGGGAGCAGGGAGGAAAAGTGACGGGGGATCTGGCGGTACGAGCCTTGCGTCGATTTCTGGGAATCAGACGTCTGGAGGACAGGCGGCCGTGAAGTCAGTTGTATGGCCCGGCGTGATGGAGACATACGGAGCCGGGAACGTGCGGGGAATCGAAAATTGGGAGTATAGTCCGGAAAAATTTTTCCAAGAAAAGAGTCCAGGGATGAGAGGGCAACCGGATGAGGGAAAATCGGAGTGTGGATCTGAAGCGATAGGATGTGCTGACGCTGAAGAAATCGGGAAGGCTATGTGGTCGTGCCTTTTTCCGTTTTTCTCGGCAAACAGGAAGTGGAGAAAGGGCTGCGCATAATCTCGCTGAAAGGCCTGTTCAACGGAGATCGATATGGTGCGGATCAGTTGTGCGGCTCGCGTTCTTTGAGCGTCACACCTCGTGCCTCGAGTTCGGATTTCAGCAGATCGCAGAGCAGGGGCAGGCGTTCGCGCACGGTCGGGGTGGGGAATTCGCCCATGCTCATATAATCTTCCGGTTCCATGCCCAGCACCACGGCTTCCGGTCTTTTTCCGATGAGATCGCAGAAGACAAGCGTATCCACAAGATCCGTCTGGTGCATGGAGTCCCGGAAGCTGACGCTTTTACGCAGATCGTCCCCGGTAAGGCGGTAGATCGCACCGGCCTCCCCTCCGCCCAGAACGGCATCCAGTACAAAGACGATGTCGCAGGAAGTCAGCGCGTCCATCAGGGCCATGCCCAGAGTGCCGCCGTCCAGAAGGGTGACGTTTTCAGGAAATTCCCAGCGTTCTCTTGCCATTTCCAGAGCGCGAACGCCGAGGCCTTCATCTGTATACAGGATGTTTCCCACGCCGAGTACGAGAATTTTTTCCATGGAGTTGAGACGGGGTTGCTGTGTGGATGAACGAAAGCGGCCGGGTGATCCGGCCGGGGAACGCTGTTCAAAAAGCAAGGGAGGACGGGGTATCCCGTCCTCCCAGGCGTTGCTTCAGAGACTACAGGATGCGGAAGTCATATCCTTCATTGGTACGGCCGTCGATGACGTGGACGCCGCAGGCAATGCAGGGGTCAAAGGAGTGAACGGTGCGCAGGATTTCCACGGGACGCTTTGGATCGGCAACAGGCGTGCCGATGAGCGCTTCTTCCACTGCGCTGCGCTGGCCCTGTGCATCACGCGGGCCGAGGTTCCATGTGGAAGGAACAACCAGCTGGAAGTTGGCGATCTTGCCGTCTTCAATGACGATCCAGTGCGAGAGGCCGCCGCGGGGCGCGTTGACGAAGCCGACGCCGCGTCCGGATTTCGGTACTTCGCAGTTTTCGACAATCTTGTTGTCGCCGCTGGCGAGGCTGTCCTTGAGTTCTTCCAGCCATACGCCGGTCTGATGGGCAATGGCGAGGGTTTCGATACCGCGGGCGGCGGTACGTCCGAGGGTGGAGAACAGGGCTTCCGGGCCTGCGCCCAGCGTGGACAGTACCTGATCCACTACGGGCTTCACGGCGGGATGTCCCTGCGAGTAGGCCACGAGTACCTGTGCCAGCGGGCCGGTTTCCACAACCTTGCCGTCATAACGCGGGGCCTTCATCCAGGAATAGCGATCCGTGTCGCCCATTTTGGTGAACTTCGGCGCGGTTTCGCCTTCAAAGGGAGCGCGGGCTTCGTCGCCTTCATACCAGCTGTGGCGGACATGTTCTTCGATTTTGGTGGAATCGAAGGGCAGAACCTTCCTGATATCGCGGTTCAGAATGATGCCGGGCTTGAACCAGCGGGTTTCCAGCTTGCGTTCGTCGCCGGGGAATTCGCCGAAGTTCATGTAGTTCACCGCGCCGCCGCCGATGCCTGCCCAGTCCTTGTAGGCGCCGGCCACAAGCAGCAGATCGGGAATGTAGAACTGTTCCACAAAGTCCACGGTTTCCTTGTACAGGGCTTCGAACTGTTCCAGGGGTTCCTTTTTCAGCGCGTTGTAACAGGTGACGCCGCCAGCCACGGTAAACTGGGTATGCGGGTTCTTTGCGCCGAAAATGGCCATTCCCTGTGCGGTTTTTACCTGTTTGCGCAGAGCTTCCAGATAATGGGCCGTGGCAACGAGGTTGGTTTCTGGATCAAGGTAGTAGGCAGGGTGTCCGCCGAGGAAGTAGGCGTTGGTGAAGGGGCCGAGCTGGCCGCTGTCCACCAGAGCATTGACCTTGTCCCGCACGGCCGTCAGCGTTTCTGCGGAAAGCGGCGCCGAGGAAATGGAGGCGTTGAGTTTGGCGGCCTTGACCGGATCTGCCTGAATGGCGGACGCAACGTCCACGAAGTCGAGAGCGTGCAGATGATAGAAATGAACTATATGGTCATGCAGGAACTGCATGCCCAGCACGAGATTGCGGATGGTGGTGGCGTTCTTCGGGATTTCCACGCCGATGGCGTCTTCCAGAGCGCGGGTGGAGGCCAGTGCGTGGGTATAGGTACAGACGCCGCAGGTGCGCTGTGTGAAATGCTGCGCGTCGCGGGGATCACGCCCTTTCAGAATCATTTCCAGGCCGCGGAAGAGGGTCGCCGCGCTGCGGGCATCCTTGACGCGACCGTTTTCCACTTCCACTTCAATACGCAGATGTCCTTCGATACGGGTGATGGGATCCACCACAATAGGCCCCGAATAGGAGCTTTGGGGAGTTTTTGCCTGACTCATGTCTGCTCTCTTGTTTCAAAAAATATGGATATGGGGGCAAGCGGCCTCAGTTTTCATAGAAGGGGGTCATGGTGTCCCAGAAACCGTCTTCGCTGCATCCTATGCAGGGATGTCCCGCGCCTACGGGCCAGTTGGCTCCATTATTGAAGCGGGCCTTGGGGCAGTTGTTGAAGGTCAGCGGCCCCTTGCAGCCCAGTTCATACAGACACCAGCCGTTGCGGGCCTCTTCAGAGTCGAATGAGGGAGCGAATTCTCCGGCTTCAAAATGCGGGAGACGTTCGCACTGATCGTGAACCGACATGCCGTAGAACATGTTCGGCCGTGCGCTCTGGTCGAGTTCGATGTTCTGGCCGGTGAGAACCGCCACCAGCGTTCCCACGATGTTCAGGGGATTGGGCGGGCAGCCGGCAATATTGATGGCCTTGATGCCCTTGTCGGCAAAGCAGGCGTTGACGCCCTTGGCTCCTGTGGGGTTGGGCGCGGCCGCAGGAATGCCGCCGAAGCAGGCGCAGGTGCCGTAGGCAACGACGGCCTTGGCCTTGGGCAGCACTTCCGTGCAGATGTCCAGCATGGTACGGCCGGCAATGGTGCCGTAAATGCCGTTTTCCGCCGTGGGGATGGCTCCTTCCACCACACAGATGAAGCCTTCGGGATTGGCCAGAGCCTGTTGCAGGGCTTCTTCAGCGGCTTCTCCGGCGGCGGCCATGACCGTTTCCTGATAATCCAGAGAAATGGTATCGAGGATAAGCTCGTCCAGATAGGGATTGGCCGTGCGCAGCAGTGCCTCGGTGCAGGCGGTACACTCTGCATTATGCAGATAAATTACGGAAGGCCGCTTGCTCGCCGTCAGTGCGCGGGCAACCGTGGGGGCAAAGCCCGGGCCCATGCCCATGGTCACGGCCACGGCCGTACAGAATTTCAGAAAGTCACGGCGGCTCACACCTCTTTTTTCGAGGCGTTCTTCCGCTCCATCCCTGCCCATGCCGATAGCAAACCGCATGTTGTCCTCCTGCGATATGTTGCGCTTGAGGTTCGTGGCGGGAATATACCAGAAAAATGAATGATTCCCGCACATTTCGCGGGCCGGCCTGGCAAGGGCCCGCTGCACCGTGCGCAAGACAGCACAAAATAATTCTCTTTTTTCAGCATATCAGATGGAATCCGGCAGATCAAGGGGAGGCAAGGATTTTGGGAAAATCGATGTGTTAAAAATCACATTTTCGGCATAAGATGCCGGTACTGGAATCCTATGGCGTTTATGTCTGGCAAGACCGGTTTTTCTCTGGTATTTTCCCGGTATCGGGTCCGTTGAGCAAGTCTGCGGTCCGGGCCCTTTCGAGGCCTGCGCGTCCGAAGGCAGTGGGCTTTCGGCAGCGGCCGAACGGTATCTTCTGCAAGGAGTTGAGCATGAGCCTCTCACGACGCGACTTCGTCAAACTCTGCACCGGTACGGTTGCGGGCTACGGGGTTTCCCGCATGTTCCATCCTTCCGTGCGCGAGGCCCTGGCGGGCACACTCACGGGGGAGCTGCCTCCCGTATTCTGGTTGCAGGGGCAGGGATGCACGGGCTGTTCCGTGTCCATCCTCAACAGTATGCATCCGGCCATTGCCGAGGTGCTGCTTAAAATCATCAGTCTGGATTTTCATCCCACCGTCATGGCCGACGAGGGGTCTCCGGCCATTGAGTTCATGCGCAAGCGGGCGCAGGAGAACGACGGCGCCTTCTTTATCGTTGTGGAAGGCGCTGTGACCGAGCTTGAAGGCGGACGGTACTGCATCATCGGCGAGAGCGGGCATGAGGAAATCACCATTTCTTCCATGCTGAAGGAGCTTGCGCCGCACGCCGCGGCCGTGCTGGCCGTCGGTTCCTGCGCGGCCTACGGCGGCGTATCCGCCGCGCACGGCTCCGTGACCGGAGCCATGGGCGTGAGCGCCTTTTTCAAGAAAAACGGCATCGCCACGCCGGTGGTCAATATTCCCGGCTGCCCGCCCCATCCGGACTGGATGGTGGGCACGCTGCTGGTCGCCCTTGACGCGGTGAAGCGCGACGGTCTGGAAAAGGGCCTTGCCGCCGTGGTTTCCCTGCTCGACGCAGACGGCCGGCCGAAGCCCTTCTATGGCGCAAACACGCATGAAAACTGCCCCTATCTCTATTTGTTCGATGAAGGAACCTTCTCGGAAACGATGACGGACAAGAGCGGCTGCCGTTATGACCTCGGCTGCAAAGGGCCCTTTGCCATGTGCGACTCGCCTCTGCGCCGCTGGAACGGCGGCGTCAACTGGTGTGTGGAAAACGCCGTGTGCATCGGCTGCGTCCAGCCGGACTTCCCGGATGGGCAATCACCTTTCTATGCGAACCGTTAGGAGCAGACATGTCCCAGACCATGAGCATCGCCATTGATCCGATCACACGAATCGAAGGCCATCTTAAAGCCGAAGTAAAGGTGGAAAACGGCAAGGTCGTCGACGCCCACCTCAGCGGCGGCATGTATCGCGGCTTTGAAACCATCATGAAGGGGCGCGACCCGCGCGACGCTTCCCAGATTACGCAGCGTATATGCGGGGTATGTCCCGTTTCCCACGCGCTGGCTTCCAGCATGGCGCTGGAAAAGACCGCCGGTATCAAGGTTCCGCATAACGGGCGCATTGCCCGCAACCTCATGCAGGGCGCGAACTATCTTCAGTCGCATATTCTGCATTTCTATCATCTGGCCGGGCAGGACTTCATCAAGGGCCCCGACGCTTCGCCCTTCATGCCCCGCTATGCCGAACCCGATCTGCGTCTTGACGCGGCCACGAATGCCGTGGGCGTGGACGAATATCTGGAAGCCCTGAACGTGCGCCGTACCTGTCATGAAATGGTTGCGCTGCTTGGCGGACGTATGCCGCATCTGCACGGGATACTGGCCGGGGGTGCGGCGGCCATTCCCTCTCGCGCACAGATCGACGAGTACAAGGAACGCTTCCGCGTAGTACGCAAGTTCGTGGAAGAAAAATATCTGCCCATCACATATCTGGTCACGTCAAAGTATCGCGACTTGAGCGAGACGGCCAGGGGATACGCCACGGCCCTGTGCATGGGCGTCTTCCCTCTGGATGACGAAGGTTCGGAATTCCTGTTCAATCCCGGCGCCTATTACGACGGGCAGGATCATCCCTTCGATCCGATGAAGATCCGCGAATACATGAAGTATTCCTGGTTCGACGACGCCACCTCCGGCAGAGTTTTCTCGGAAGAGGAAACTGTGGTGAACGTCAACAAGGCCGGCGCCTACAGTTTCTCCAAGGCTCCACGCTACGACGGGCACGCCATGGAAGTCGGCCCGCACGCCCGCATGTGGGTGAACAACACCGAAATTTCGCCCATAGGTAAAAAACTCGCCAAAGAACTGCTCGGTATGGATGTGCAGCGTATCCGTGACTTTGGGGAAGGGTTCATCTTCTCCATCATGGGCCGTCATCTGGCCAGAGCGGAAGAAGCGTGGCAGGTTGCACAGATGGTGGAAAAGTGGCTGAGCGAAGTTACTCCCGACGGGGAAACCTTCGCCACCTTTGAAGTTCCCGAATCCGGCGAGGGCTTTGCCTTTACCGAGGCCCCGCGCGGCTGCCTGCTGCATTACATGAGAGTGCGCGATCATAAGGTGGATTCGTATCAGATTCTGCCGGCCACGCTCTGGAACTGCTGTCCCCGCGACGATATGGGACAGCGCGGCCCCGTGGAAGAAGCCCTCATGGGGGTGCCCGTGCCGGATGCGGGAAGCCCCGTCAACGTAGGGCGTGTGATCCGGGCCTTTGACCCGTGACTGGGCTGTGCCGTGCACGTGTTGCACGCAGACGGTTCCCGCATTGAAGAAGTCAGCATGGATCTGAAAACCCTGTAAGCGCAGGGAAAGGGGCGTGTCCCGCCTGCGGGCACGCCCCGGAACGGAGAGTCGGAACCGGTTCCGACATGTAACGGGAGAGCTTCAACCATGGCCAAGAGCTATGATCCGGCGATGCACAGCGCCGAGCATGTCCTTAACGCTGTGATGGTGCGCCGTTTCGGCTGTGCCCGCTGCTTTTCCACGCATATCAATCCGGGCAAGTCAAAGGTGGATTTCCGCTTCCCCCGGGATCTGTCTCCGGAAGAGGCGCGCGCCGTGGAAGAGGAAGTCAACGCCGAGCTGAGTCGGGGACTCGCTGTAAGCGCGAGGCCTATGCCGCGGGAAGAAGCGGCCCGGCGTTTCAACCTTTCCCGCCTGCCCGCAGACGCAGGGGAAGAGCTGCGTATTGTCTATGTGGGGGACCCCGTCGCTCCTGTGGACGCCTGCCCCTGTATCGGCGAACATGTGGAAAATACCCTTCAGTGCGGTCACTTCACATGGTGTTCGCATGAATTTACTCCTCCTGCGGAGGGGGAGAATCTGGGCGTTCTGCGCGTGCGTTTCCGGGCAGGGAACTAGCATATCGTATTTTTTATGGCGCACAGAAGAAGGCCTCCCTTTCCGGATCTTGCAGTCCGGAGAAGGAGGCCTTTTTTGGGAGGAGGATTCTTTCTTACGGAAACAGCAGCCGTATGACAGCCATTCCCGTAAGAAGGATATGGCCCGGAGCAGAGCCTTTCCCTGAAGTTGTCGGGAAAAGGGCCGGGTTCCGGGGAAATGGCTTATGGTTTGATGTAGGAATATCCTTCGTTCTGGAGGCGTACCAGCTCCACCACACCCGCGGGTACGACTGTAGCGCAATCCCATATCTGGGCGGGATCTATGCCGAATTTGGTCAGGGCATTATTGCAGAGCCTGATTTCCAGACCCTGCGCCGCAATCTCCGCACCCTGAGCGGCAAGGGCTTCTTCCCCGCGCGTGAAGAGTTTGACCGCAGGGCCGTTGGCCACGAGAACCATCTTGAAGGTCTCGCCCGGCAGTGCGGCCCGGTAATTGGCGGCGTTGGTAAAGGCCAGAGCCAGTGTGCCGGGATTGTCGCTGTCCACATGGAGAACCAGATTATAGTTCATGTTGCGCTGTCCTTTGCATAATATGTTGCGGGCGAAATTTTTCAGGCCGCAGATACTGGCGGATCTGCGATGAGGAGGATGTCCCTTGTTTCCCGCGGCCTTCATTCGTATCGCGCTCTGCTCTTATGCCTTTCCCGGAAAGGGGGAAGCTTTCTGCACTGCGTGCGGAACAGAGGCCGCATATAGCTCCGCAACAGAGAAGAGGGCCGGGGGGCTGAAGGGGCACGGAAGCATACCGCACCCCTTCAGCATTACAGTTTCCTCAGATCCGCATACCAGCCCGCGGCTTCGCCCATGAGCTTCAGACTGCGTTCGGCCATGGCATAAGGGTCGTTAAGGTAGCCGTCGAGCAGCAGGGTGTTGTCGAAGAGGTTGCGGGTCATGCTGTCCAGCAGGGTATTGTCCGGATCGGCCTTGAAGATGCGCAGCATGGCGCGCAGCAGCGGATGATCCGGGTTGAGTTCCAGTATCTTTTTGGGAATGCTGTCGTCCTTCTGCATGACGCGCATGAATTTTTCCATGGAGGATGAAACGCCGTCTTCCGAAGCCAGCAGCGCGGGGCTGCCCGCCAGTCTGTCGGAAACGCGCACGTCCTTCACCTGATCTCCCAGAATTTCCTTCATGCGGGCCACGAGCTTGTCGAAGCTTTCCTTGTCTTCGGCTTCCAGAGGAGCGGCCTTGGGCGCGGCTTCTTCCACGTCGGGGAAGGCGTCGAGGTCGGCGGAGGTGGCCTGTTCCACGGACTTGAACTCGTGATCCTTGTATTTGCCGAGGCCTTCAAGAGCAAATTCGTCCACGGCTTCTGTGAGGATCAGCGCTTCTATGCCCTTGCGACGGAAGCGTTCAAAGTGAGGATTGAGCAGCGCAGCTTCCCGCGAGGGGGCGGCAATGTACCAGATGTTTTTCTGATCCGGCTTCATGCGGCTCAGATACTCGTCAAAGCTGGTCAGCTCGTTCTCGCCCTTTTCGCCGCCATCCCATGTGGTGGCAAAGCGCATGAGCGGAGCCACACGATCGCGGTGGACAAAGTCGTTGAAGGCAAATTTGAAATACTTGCCGTGCAGTTTCCAGAACGCCGCGTACTTTTCCTTGTCGTTTTTGGCCATGCGTTCCAGATGAGCCAGCACCTGGCGCACGATGGTCTGCGAAATCTTGCGCAGCACCACGTTTTCCTGAAGGGTTTCGCGGGAGATGTTCAGAGGAAGATCTTCCGTATCCACCACGCCCTTGAGGAAGGCAAGGTAGTTGGGAATGAGATCGCGGTTGTCCTTGGCGATGAGTACGCGCCGTACATAGAGATCCAGACCCCATTCGTCCCGCTGTTCGCGGAACAGATCCTGTTCGCTGTCCGGAATGAAAATGAGGGTGGTGAACTGCACCGGCGCATCCACGGAAAGATGGATGACATCCAGAGGCGGCTTGGAATCGTAGGTCAGATAGCGATAGAAATCGTTGTACTGTTCCCTGGTGATGGAGAACTTCGGTTCCCGCCACAGCGCAGGCGTGGTATTGAAGCGTTCCCCGTCGATCAGAATGGGGAAGGGCAGGAAATTCGAATGACGCCGGATCACCGATTCGATACGGAACTTTTCCAGAAATTCGGTGGCGTCTTCCCTGATGCTTGCCTTGACCGTGGTGCCGCGTTTGAGATCCTTCGCTTCTTCGGGGGAAAGGGCGCGTATGGTGAAGGTTCCGCTGCCGTCCGAAGCCCAGACATGGGCCGAACCGTCGCCAAGCGCAGAGACGGAGGTCACTTCCACCTTGTCCGCAACCATGAATACCGAATAGAAGCCAACCCCGAAATGACCGATAATCCGGGAGGCGTCGGAAGGCTGGGCGTCGTCGGGGGTCAGGCGATCCTCGTCTTCGGAGCCTTCTGTCTTGTTGTCTGCTTCTGCGGAAGCCTTTTGCGGCGCCTCCTTTTCCATGTCCTTCAGGAACTGTTCGGAGCCAGACTTGGCGATGGTGCCGAGGTTTTCGATCATTTCCTCTTCAGTCATCCCCACGCCGGTATCGCTGACGCACAGCGTCTTGTTGTCTTTGTCCAGAGTGATGCGTATTTCCAGCGGCAGATCGGCGTCGCGCACGCTTTCGCCCTTGCTTTGCAGAAAACGCACCTTTTCCAGCGCATCCGAGGCGTTGGACAAAAGTTCCCGCAGGAAAATTTCCCTGTTGGTGTACAGGGAATGGGTGAGAATATTTAAAACTTTCCGCGTTTCGGCGCGGAACTGTCTTGTACGGGCTTCCGCCATGATTCTACTCCTTGAAGGGAAATAGCGCGAAGCGCGGAGTTGCCGCGCTTCGCATACCCTATGAGTTAAGTCCGCAACGGGGCAAGTCAAGTTCGGGAGTACGGATACGTTCCCTATCGAGCGCGACATATATATGCGCATGATATGGATTCAGGCCCGGTCTCCTTCCTGCGTGCAGATCCGGACTTCCGGAGTCGAGCGTCTTTGCCGGAGGAAGCTGAGGGCACGCCTCCTTCTTTTTTTGCCCAGCAATATCCCCGCGCTCAGAGCTGTGAAGGGAGCGACGCTGACCAGGCCGAAGGAACCTACCATGGTATCAGCAATTTCTGCGGCGACATATTTATAGCTGAGGATGTTGGTTATGGGCGTTCCCTGCGCCATGAACACCATGAGCAGGGTGACGTATCCTCCGGAATAGGCCAAAAGCAGCGTCGTCGTCATGGTTCCCATGGCTGCCCTGCCTACGTTCATGCCGGAGCGTGCGGCTTCGATCCAGGTCAGATCCGGGCGTTTTTCCGTCACTTCCCGCACGGCGGAAGTTATGTCCACCGCAAGATCCATGACTGCGCCCGAAGAGCCGATGAAGATGGAAGCCATGAAAATACCCGTCAGGTTCAAATGCGGATAGCCTGAATAGAGCAGACTTTCCGATCCGCTCATGATTGCGCCGTGTATGTGAAACAGATCGGTGAAGAGCATTCCCAGCAGGCAGGTGACGGCAATGCCGAGAAAGGAGCCGGATATGGCCGCCGCTGCGCGTCCGTCAAAGCCGTAGACCAGGCTGATGATGACGATTGTCAGCGTCAGCGTGACGCCGAGTCCGGTAAGAACGGGGTTCCAGCCGTCCAGATAGCAGGGGACAAGCACTTTCCAGATCATGAGTACAGTCAGGGCGAAGGACAGCAGGGCGCGCAGACCGGTGCGCCCTGCAAACAGCATGAGGAAGGCGGCAAAGCAGGCGAACAGAAGCAGCTCCTTGTCCAGCCGGTAGTGATCGATGAGGGAAACCGAGCGTATTGCGCCGTCCGCATGACTGACAACGGCCGTGACCCGATCTCCGGGGACGAATATTTTGTCGAGTTCCAGCGATCCGTTGAGCATGTTTACACCCTGGACGATGCTCCCGCGGAAGCGTCCGTCAAGAATATTCAGAGTGCAGCGTTGTTCGCCGGAGCGTATCAGGCCGCTGTCCACGATAGTGCTGTTGTCCGTGTCCAGAACGAGGGCCAGGCAGCGTTCTGCGCCTCTGTACTGGAGAAGATCTTCATATCCCGTGGGCAGAACGAGCAGGACGACGATGACGACGAGGCTGGCAAAAACAGGAAGCTGATGGCGCAGCCCGTCGCGGCGGAAAAAGGAAGGAACGTGCATGAAAACTCCGGTCGGAGCCGTTTCGGATTGAAAGGGAAATGCAGGAGGCCCGGGAACTGTGCTGACAGTTCCGGGCCTCTGACAGCGGACGGCGCAGGTTTATTTCACGCCGGTCAGACCGGCTATTTTATCGTAAATGGCAGTATTGTCATAAAAGCCTTTGAATTCTTCCTGCCCCGCTCCCTTCGCGAACACCGCGACGGGCAGGCCCGTGTGCGCATAGGAAGCGAAGTTGATGCCGGATTTGTTGTTGAGCAGATGCGTGATGGTTACGGACAGAGGTTCGTAGGAACCGTAGAGCAGGTATTCTTCCTGTCCGGAAACCTTGTTTCCGCTCATGGTCTTGTCGTAGGCCGCGCGCAGACGGTTCAGCTCCCAGTCCGAGAGAACCAGGGGATCGTCCTTTTCGCCCCTTGTCTTCAGCCCGAAAAGTTTTTCCACATCTTTCAGAACATCGTCGAAGGATGTGCCGTTTTTCTTATAGGCGGCCACATAGTCGCTGTCGTAGCGTGCGTAGGAGATTTTCTGGTTCGCCAGATTGGTCATGAAGGTGTCGTAATCGGTTCCGGCAAACCCTATGGTCAGACCGCCCGTTTCATGGTCGCCTGTGACCAGAATCAGCGTTTCGTCGGGGTGGGCGGCCGCAAACTTGAGAGCCTCGTCCACGGCGTCGGCCAGGGCCAGCGTGTCATGGATGGAAGAGGCGGCGTCGTTGGCATGGCAGGCCCAGTCGATCTTGCCGCCTTCCACCATCATGAAAAAGCCCTTGTCGTTGTCGAGAACCTCAATGCCCTTGCGCACATAGTCGGCCAAAGCCCAGTTTTCTCCGGGGCGGTCGTTCTCGTAGGCCATGGAGTCGGAGTCGGCGGGATGTTCGTCCACCAGAATGAGCTTGCCGTCTGCTGCCGCAGCCTTTTCCGCTTCGTTCTGGGTGCGGATGACGCGATATCCCTTTCCGGGAGCCAGCTCATAGATATTGGCAAGATCGCCCTTCGGCCCTTCGGGCTTGAGCAGCGCGCCGCCGGCAAAGTATTCAAAGCCGGAATCCAGCATTTCCAGGCCTATTTCATAATAATTGTTGCGGCTGGGCTGGTGGGCGTAGAAGGCCGCAGGCGTGGCGTGGTTCAGATTGACCGAGGTGATGATGCCGATTTTCCAGCCCTTCCTCTTGTGCAGCGTTTCGGCGATGGATTCATATTCGCGGGTCAGGCCCTCATCCATGTTGATGACGCCGGAATAGGTCTTGTGTCCGGTGGAGATGGATGTCGCGGTAGAGGCGGAATCCGGGCAGAAGGAAGTGGAATCGTAGGTTGCGGCGGAACCGGCCACGGGGAATTTCATGAAGGAGAGATATTCGCTGCCCTTCAGGATCTTGTCGTCAGGTTCTCCGGCTTCCCGGATCGCGCCTAGGTAATCTGCCGCAGCCTGGAACTGCGGATAGCTCATGCCGTCGCCGATGAACAGAAATACATAACGGGGGCTTTGCGCCGCCGCACCCGTCAGCGGGGCGACGGACAGAAAAGCACCCAGAGTCAGGGCCAGTACGCGGAACGCGCGTCTGCTGATGTGAACCATCGTGTTGATCCTCTTTTCGGTAAAGGTTGAGCATCCTTGCGGATGCGTGCAGTCCTTGTAGCGGGAAGAGGATCGCCGCGCTATCGTGTTTTGGAAAAGTTGCTGTAAAATTGAGGTAAAACGGGCTGTTTCGTTATGCTCGAGGGGTACGGCGTATCATGCTGCTGGATGATGCGCGGCGCGATAACTCGCCAGCCAGCGGCGAGATAACTCCTCCCAAAACTTTGCTGTATATTTGTCAACAAAATTACAAAAAAACGAAGGGCGGGGGTTTTTCCCCGCCCTGTCTTTTTACCGCCTATTCAGGCGCGCTCTCACATTCCGCCTGGAGACTTTCGAGCCTCTTCCGGCTGATAGCGAAATACTCCGGCGAAAGCTCCATACCAATATAGCGACGGCCCGTTCTGATGCACGCCTCGCCCACACTGCCACCTCCCATGAAGGGATCAAGCACACTGGCCTGCGGAGCCGTCACGGCCAGCAGGTCTTTAATGAGGTTCACTGGCTTGCTGGTCAGATGCACCTTTTGAGTGGCAATCACGGGGTAGGTGTACACTCCCGGCAGACAGGATCGCGTATGGGCGACGAAACGCCCCTTGACGGCAAAAAGCACGAACTCGCACTGCTGGCGGAACTTGCCTATCTGCGGGCGGGCGCTTTTCTTGTCCCATGCGATAATTCCCAACCACTTCCAGTCCGCAGCCTGTACCGCATCGCTCAATGCCGGAAGCTGCCGCCAGTCCGTGAACACCATGAGCGGCGCACCGTCGCGGGCGATGCGCCAGCATTCCCCAAGCCAGAGCGTACACCACATTGTCCAGCTTCGCTGGTCCTTGGCGTCGCCCAGCATGGGCGGATACTGGCGTTTCGTCTCGCTTGACTGGTATTTGTGGGAGGGCTCAGCCTGCCGCGCCCCAAGCGTGACACCGCCGCTGGAATACGGCGGGTCAGTGAGGATTGCGTCCACGGAATTGTCACTCAATGCGGAAAGAACCGCCAGGGCGTCACCACGATAGAGCGAGACGCCGTCCTTTTGAAACTGAGGAACCATAGAGATTGTGCCCCGATAAGCGGGGCTCACAGCGGCCCTCTATACTGGAACTCCCGGTTCTCAGAAGTCAAAAGACATGAGGGGCACCTGTACTCCCTCATGTTCCATAATGCAAGCACCTATTGCATGGGCCTGCTGCGGTGTTATGGCGTTGCCCAGGGCCTTGAAGCGAGGCTCCCAGGACTTTTTGACCTCCGGTGAGACCATGCCCGCGGAGCAGGAGAAAGGCCTCCCGGATTCGTCCAGTCCTCCGGGACGCCCATCATCCACTCGATAAAGGACGGGGTTGCCGTATGCCTGAACCGCGGCATCCTTTCGCGTCCTGTCAAACCGTATTCCAAGCCAACCAGATACATCATGAGGTTGGAAGTGCTCACCCACGATTCTTTCGAGCGGAGAAAGTAGCCGTTCGTTGTGAAGGTCAACACTGTAGGGGTAGGCAACAATGAACACCCTTTCACGATGGTGCGGGGCACCAAGGGCGGCAGCGGGTAAAACCTCCCATTCCGCATCATACCCGAGCGCGGCCAGATCGCCGAGGACGAGGTCGATACCCAGGGAAAGCAGGCCCCGGACGTTTTCGATGATAACGTATTTCGGGCGTATTTCGCCGATGAGCCTTGCATATTCGAGCCACAGCCCGCTGCGCGTACCTTGCCTGATTCCCGCACGGAGACCTCCTGAGCTTACGTCCTGACAGGGGAAGCCGCCGCAAAGCACGTCCACGGGCGGCAGTTCGTCGCCTTTCAACATCCGAACATCCTCATATATGGGGATATCCGGCCAGCGCCTTGCGAGAACCGCCCGGCAGAACGGGTCGATCTCACAAAACCACTGATGCCTGAAGCCCGCCCAGTGAAGGCCGAGGTCACATAGCCCGGCTCCGCTGAACAAACTGCCCACTTTCAGCATTACTGCTCCTGTGGACGCCCTGGACGTTCTGAACCGGGGCGCGCGGCCCGCAGGATGAAGAAGTTCTTGCACCGCCCGCAGCGAAATTCAAGTTCAACGGCTTCGCCTTTGGCGATGAGTTTGTTGCAGTACGGACACCTGATTTCCGGCAAATCTCTCTTGTTCATATACGTTAAAAATGTTGCGCCCCGCCGATTATCCGCCTATCCTGCGCTTCGTCTCGCCAGAGACAAACGACAGGCGGATACTCCGCAAGCGGGTCTCCTACCGCTTGTGGGGCCGTGGTGCGGCGCTCCTACGCCGCGCCGGTGGGGGAGGTGTCAGCTCCCCCGCCTCTGTCAGAGATTATTCCCTGGCATCGCTATGCTTGTTAAGATAGGCCCGCACGGCCAATCCCCCTATGATAGCCCCTACAGCGCCCCAGATAGCTGAAAAAACAAACATTCCAAACGTCATGACTGCCTCCTTAATGTACGTTACAGGTGAACTCATTACCGCAGCTCTGGCGGCCGCTGCCGTCCGCTGCGTTCGGACTCATAGGAAGAGCGGCAGTGGCCGTTTTCCCAGAAAAAAAGCGCATCAATGAAGCGGCGCGGCCAGGCGCGCACGCCGGCCAGGTCCCAGCGCCAGGCGCGGGAAGACAGGGTTTCATCGGGCCAGCCGCCGCCCAGGGCGTTGATAAGCTGGTCCAGGGCAATGAGCAGAGCCTTGCCGTAGGACATGGTACCGGGCATATCAAAGCCCCCATTCTGCAAGCATGGCCTGGATGGCTTCCACGCTGTCTGCTGCTTCAATGGCAGTCTTCCGTGTGCTGCCTTCGGCCATACGGGCTGCCTTATGGTTCAGGGCTGCCACATAAATGGGCAGGAAGGTTTCGGCGTTCAGTTGCAGCACCACCAGTTCACCGCCGGAGTCCGGCGTCCAGTTACGGTAGGCATTCCAGGGTGTGGAAGCAGGAATGGAACTATCTTCACCGGCCGCCGCGCCAAGCTGCATGGCAATGGCGGAGTCCGCGAAATTTTGCTGATCGAAGCTGTTATAGGAGAAATGCAGTACTTCGGGAGTGTTGCCCTCCGGGGGAAGGGCCTCGGCGTCAAAGCCGGCCAGGATAGCGGCGGACGTTGCGGCGTCAACGGCCATTCTGGCGGCTATGCGGGCTTCTTCCAGGGTAGGGGGAGGAAGCTGGGCCGCGGCTTGCTGGCGGGCGCGTTCTTCTTCCCACAGCAGGACAAAGGGGGCGACTTCTGTTTCGTAGTCGCTGATGGTCTGGTTAGGGGCATGGTTCCACTCGGTTTCTCCGGCGCCGTTATGCCATTGCAGGGCGTGAAGGCCGGACGGATACGCAAAGTCAAAGGTGAGGCTTTCCCCATTCACCATAATAGTGTTATCGTCTGGGATAACCGTGACATGTTGTTCCATGAGAGGACTCCTTGAGCGTTAGCTCCCCACAAACATGAGAAAATGAAGGGCGACAAAGGGGGGAAGCGTGTTGGCGTTCCCGGAACTGGCACTGACACTGTGCGTAAGCTGTGGGGTTTGCAAGGTACCGTAGCTGTGGGAGTGCGACGCTACCGAGAAAGAAAAGTCATGCGTGTGGGATACGGCATTTGTTCCAGCTGTATGCGTATGGGAGCCACCGGTAAAAGAGTGGGTATGGGAGCCGCCTCCGCCTGAAGAACCGGTAGCTCCTGAGCCGCTTCCGGCAAAACTGTACGGGGTAGATCCCAGTTGCAGATTTGCGGCGGCTGTCTGATAGCCTATGCTGTGGGCATGGGAAGGGATTTGCGACGTCGACAGTGTGGTCCTGCCCACTGTGCCGCTCACCGAGGCAGACTTGATGTCCACACTGTGGTTGTGCGAATGGGCATCCGTCGTATCCGATATATTGTGCGCGCCGCCGGAGCCCGTGGAACCGCTGAGCGCTGCCGCGGCATGCGCTCCCACTGTCACGGACACGCTGTGGTTATGGGTGGCGCTGCCCCCCGTGTCTCCGCTGGACCGGGAAGCACTCGCCCCCAGGGGCATGCGATCCCGCAGATCCGGGGTTCCGTCCGTGCCGTCACAGACATGCCAGCGGCTGTCCACCACTCCGTTGACCAGCGGGTGCTTGCCGCTTTCATCCAGATCCCCGAACCACATTTTAATATCACCATAAGCCCAGCCGCTGGAGCTGATCGTCCCGTCTTCTGTCACCGTAATTGTCTTTCCGTCAGGTTTTACGATGCCGGCTTCATCTGCTGTTGCCACACCAAACCCTACAAGATGCTCCGCCTCATCCCTGGCTTGCTCTGCTGCTGCCTGTGCAGCTTCGGCTGCCTCCATAGCGGTTTCAGCTTCACTTTTAGCTGTCTGTGCCGCGACAGCATTTTGTGCGGCAGCTGCGGCGCAGCTGCCGGCGCTCTCGGAGCTTTGAGCGGCATAAGCAGCGCTGGAGGCTGCCTCTTCGGCACTCCCCGCTGCCGCGGAAGCACTGGCCGCTGCCGCCGATGCCTGTGTCGATGCGGCTGTTTGAGCTGCCTCGGCATTATCACGGGCTTCCTCCGCAGCGCTTTGGGCCGTTTCAGCAAGAACTTTTGCACTTTCCGCAACTGATCTTGCCTCCTGTGCGCCAGCCTGAGCCGCTTCCGCCCCACTCTGTGCAGCTTCAGCGGCCTCCATTGCAGTTCCTGCTTCGTTTTGAGCCGCCTGTGCTGCATTTTGTGCCATCAGCGCGGCATCCCTGGCGCTTTCAGCAGCCTCCTGCGCAGTCTGTGCGGACGCTGCGCTCCCAGCCGCGTCTGAAGCCTTCTGTGTTGCCAAGTCTGCCTGCTCAGAGGCCGTTGATGCACCTGCAGCCGCCTGCGCCGCACTGCTTTCCGCTTCGGCAGCGCTTGCCGCAGCATGTGTAGCGTTTTCTAGTGAGGCCGCAGAGCTTTGGTTCGCTTCCGCTGCTTTTTGTGCAGCAATTCCAGCTTGAGCAAGAGCGGTCTCTGCGCTTTCAGCCGCGTCTTGTGCGCTTCCTTCTGCCGCCGAAGCACTGGCCGCTGCCGCTGACGCAAGATCCGGAACTTCCTGGATGAGTTCAATGTGTTCCGCGACAACCGCGACATCTTCGGATAACTTGTTGATTTTTGGGATGAAATCACCATTGAGCTGGTCAACCATGCCGCTTATCTGATTCATCGATGTTTGTACAGCGCTGTCAAAGCGTTCCTGCGGCTGCTTGCGATCCGGCCAGAGGTCAACCTCGTCAAAAGTTGCTATCTGTTCAGCCACATCATCCTCCTTGCCTATATAAGACCCTGTAAATCAAGTGATAACGCGCAGTTGCCCGGACCCTCAAAGCTCATCCTGAAATCTTCTTTCCAGCCATATAAGAGCAGGCTTTGCGCTCCGTTGTCCTGATTGTCGCCCAGCCACAGGCAGGGCAGGGCGCGCACGTCGCGCATGAGCTTGTGTACCGCAGCCTCCCGGTCGGGATGTACATAAAGCTCAAGCGAGAGCTCCGAAGCATAGGATCGGCGTATAAAGGTTGTCGTGCCGAACTCGTCCGTGTCCTTGCGCGAATAGTCGAGTTCTCCGACTTCCGCACCTCCCCATAGTGTGGCCCCCACATAATGTTCCCGCCCGGCCACCACCGCGCCTACAGCGGGAGCTTCCGCTGCGCCCGGCGTAAGGGTCACGCTTAACGTTCCGGTAATGGGCATGGGAATAATGCCCGACACCACAAGGCTGCTGTCCTGCTCGATATAACTGTAATTATACTCCCACAGGGAAAAATCGCCGATGTCGCGTATAAGATTGTAGCTTTGCTCGAAAACAACGCCTTCAGCGCTGTCGGTAATCACCACCTCCGCCTGTGCTCCGGCGAGGTTGAGCAGGCCGAATGCCGTGGCACGGTTGAACGGCACAGTGAAGGTCAGCGGCTGACCCGCCGCACCCACAGTCTGCGTCTCGACCTTGTCATCGATCATCCTCCAGGGCAGTGTCGCACCCAGCGGTTTCCAGCGGGCACCGATACCACTGCAGCTTTCGGCAGGATTATTGCCCTTATTGTTGTCAGCAAGGCTTTCATAGCTGTAGTGCTGGTGCCGCACCTTCTGACCCTGTGCATATGCAGTCGATGCGCTCCATACCGCGCCATCGGCAGCGTCACTTTCGGTTACTGAACAGGCTTGCACAGTCAGCGTATTGGGTATGACAACTTTCATGGCTCCTCCCTATGCCCGTGCGAAGGAGGGCAGATACACATCATCAAGCTCCTCCCGCAGGGGAGGCAGGCCGGTATCGTCCCACTTGTTCAGCAGGCGGCGCATCTTCGTGAGCTCCGTGGTGTTTTTGCCTGTCCCGATCAATGCCTGTCGCAGGTACCCCCTGATCTCGCGCAGTTCGCCGATAAGGACCGACATGCCGGACCATCCCTCCCAGGCAGGGCCAGATGGATGTATCTTGTCCATCAATGCCACGCTGTCCTGGTTTGACAGTATGCCCCATTGTTTTGGGCTCATCATGAGCTCAGGCCCGTTTTCACCTACCCAGAATGGCTCATTTACCGGCGTGATTCCTCCCGTGGCGAACCCTTCATTGCGGCCAAAAGCCTCATACCATGAGGCTGTGTTGTAGCCGGAGTCGGCGATCGCCTGCTGCAGCGCCGCCATAGTCCATGAATCATATCCGTCCGGTGGTTTCGTGGTGTTGCTGTTACGCAGACTCTGCAGCTTGGCATAGAGCAGAGCATACTCTGTGCGATACCGGCTCCCATAGATACCCGTTCCGCCTGGCACGGGGGCCAGAGGATCGATATACCCTGTTCCGTCATCCCCGCCCGGTGGCAGCGGGCTTCCCGTTGCTGTCCCGCTGCTGGTTGTGATGGAACTGCCCGATTCCCCTCCCGCGGACACATTGACGGTAACGGTCCAGTCCAGCCCGGAGATAGCAGATGAAAGCCCGCCCAGACCTGACTGCACGGAGCCCATATAGCTGGTCACAGACGAACCCAGTCCGTTCATCACAGTGCCAAGGTAATCTCCCACGCTGTCCATGGTGCCGGACAATGCCCCGGTGACGGACACTTGCCTGTCTATCCCTTTGTCGACATTGTCCATGCGGCTGTCAATAACATCATTTGTGGTACCCGCAGCCCTGAGCACAAAGCCTTCCTGTCTGCCAAACTGCTCATACCACTCTTGTACAGTCATACCGTCGTTGGCGATGGCTTCCAGTACACTGGCCGCTGTCCAGTCATTTCGGCCCTTGTAATGTTCCTGGTTGAGGCGTACAGCCTTGTCGCTTAACAGCTGTGTCCATATATCAGACACTCCCCCTGTGGCAGACGTCGCGCCCGGACTGGTAACTCCTTCGCTTAATCCATAGCGCAGATACCAGTCATCAACAGTCATGCCTCCGCCGCTGATGGCATCCAGTACCTTTTCTGCTGTCCAGCCATCCGCCGTCTGCCCTGCGTTCATCAGGTCAGCCTTGTTCTCCAGTATGGCCATCCGCGCCGCGTCTGTATCATAGGTAACGCCAAGGCCCTCATATCTGCCGAATTTGTCATACCAGCTTTCAAGGGTCATGCTGTCGCCATACATGGCTGCAAGAAACGATTCCGCCGTCCAGTCCGTGCGGCCCTCATATGCCTGGGCGTTGAGCTGATTCACCTTGGCCTGGATCAGGGCTTCCCGTGCCGAAAGCGTGGCGCCACCCGCGATATCCTCCTTTTCCCGCTCAAGCAGCGCCTGCATGAGCTCCAGTTCCGCACGGATGGCGTCCACACTTCTGCCTGTATATTCCCCCGCGGCCGTCCCCGCATTGATGGCGCTTTGCAGTGCATCCGTCTGTCCTGTAATGGCCTCAAGCTGAGCGGCAAGGCCATCCGCAATGGCAGTCTGCGCATCATACTGTTCTGTCGCATATTTTTGCGCATCTTCCAGCTTCCGGTCGACGTCATAAAAGAGATCCGTGTATTCCTGCGCGGTCGCCAGACTGCCCCTGCCCTGCATCAGCAGATCCGAGGCCAGCGCCGGGAGCTCATTCAGTGCATCCTGATCCCCGGCCACCCCCTTGAGGTATGCATCCTCAAACGCTGCCAGCGCTTCCTGATAGCTGGTGCCCAGAGGATTATCCTCATCGGAGGCCCACAGATCCCGCCGCGCATCCCCCAGTGCTTCTGCAATATCCTCAAGGGCATCGCGCATCCGTTCGGCTTCCGATACCGATTCCCGCAACGCTGCTGCCTGACTGTTCAGCGCGTTAATCCTGTTTTGTGTTTCCTGTTGCGCGGCCTGCTGCTGCGCAGCAAGAGCAGTCTCCAGTTCTGCTTGAAGCTGTTCGACTCTGTACTGTGCCAGCTCTGCCTGCTGGATTTCAACGGCTGATTGATATATTCCTGAGTCTTTTCCGAACTTCCGGGCAAGTTCTTCAAGTTCGTTTTGCTGCTGGTATTGAAGCGACTGCAGCCCGTAAGCGTCAGAATTTGACCCGTACTGGAGCGCCATGGCCCGCAGATTCAGATCCTGCTCCGTGGCCCGCATAGCAGCCATGGCGTATTCATTAAGATACTGTGCCCGCTTCGCTTCAATTTCCGCAATGGCCTCTTCCTGCCAGCCAAGGGAGCGCAGACTGTCGATCCAGCTGTCAAACTGCACAGTTGCAGCACTCATGGCCGCTTCAAGCTCGGACGCCGGATTGAGGATGCTTTCCAGTCCCTCCGTTACCTGCTCCCATGCCTGCATGGCCGCATATGCCTGCTGCAGTCCCGCAAAACTGCTCTGGTCAAAGTCCACCCGCAGGGATGACATGTCCAGGTCAGCAAAGGCTTTTTCAATCTGCTCCCTTGCCCCTGCCTGAAATTCCGTCAGCGCGTCGTCGGTGAAAAGCTGCGCGCCGAAATCATGATAGTCAAAGGCGCTTTTCAGAGCCCCGGAAAGCTCGTCGACCGTATCCGCCGCCATGCCGTCAGCCGCCACGGTCAAAGGCCTGAGGTCAATCGTGGCCATGGCGGAGGCCATGCGCCCCATTGCTTCGGCCTGTATGTCCTCAAGGTATTTCCGGAAATTTTCTTCGGTGATGTCGCCGCCCTTGAGCCAGCGGCTGCCGGCAAACGCGCCGCCAGCCTTCAGCGCCTCAAGATACGCCGTTTCCATGCCGGCATTGACCCCGCCCAGCATGTCGGCAATCTTGCCGCTCTGCACCTGCATGGCATGCAGCAGGTCATAGACAGCGTCAACGCCGATGTTTTCCAGTTCATCCGGCGCTCCGTTCTTGGCCGCGCTGGCAACCGACAGTCCGGCGGCCGTCTTCCAGCGCACCTTGCCGTCCGGGGCCATGTATTCCTGCTCCTGCCCGGCGGCGGTCGCCGACTCCCACAGGTTGACGCTGTAATCCGTGCCCCAGCGCGGCTTGCGCTTCTTCCCGAACAGCCCGCCCAGCAGCCCCCCGACCAGCGCGCCGATGGCCGTGCCGACGACAGGCACCACGCTGCCCAGACTCGCTCCCAGCGCCGTACCGCCCAGCGCGGCGGACGCGCCCCAGGCTCCCAGCGCGCCGCCAAGTCCGGATGTGATGCCCGTGTACTGATTTTGCGGCAGGCCCAGCGCCCCGCCCAGCAGACCATAGCCCAGACTCCCGAACCCGCCGTACCCCAGGGCGGAGCTGATGGTCAGGCCGCCGCCCAGGGCGGCCCCGGAAGCGGTCGGCCCCATGAGGCCAGGGATCGTCGTGCCCGGCAGGGGGGTGCTCAAAATCCCGCTGATGCCGGAACTGATCGACTCCGGCAAAAACGACGTTCCGCCCTTGAAGACCTGCCCGGCGGCGTAATTCTGGAGCGCTCCGGCGGTGGACTGCACAAGGCCGCCGCCCGCCGCGCTTCCCGCGCCTGCGCCCCCGTCTGCGGACGTCGAGCCGTAGAGAGCCCCGGCCGCGCTCTGCACGACAGACACGACAACAGGCTGAACCAATGCCTGATACGCCATGTTTTTCAGGGTTGCCGCAAATGCGTCCGCAAGACTGTCAAATGACATCCTGCCCGTAGACAGGAACTCGTCAAACATATCCCGTGTGGCGGATTCAAAATCTGAAGCAAAGCCGTAGGATATGCTTTCCCATTGGCTCGCCTCGTCAGCATATTCGGCGGTAAATTTCAGCAGTCCGCGATAGGCCCCGTCAAAGGGGTCAACGGATGCCTGCAGTCTGGCAAGTTTTTCCCATTCGGCCACCAGTTCCTGTGGAATGTTAAGCAACTCCCGATACCTGCGGGCCTGTTCCCCGACAAGCCGGTTCTGCAGCTCCATCGAAGCACTGTAATCCCCGGAAAGGGAAGCGAGCTCCTTATAAAAATCAAGCTGCCCCTCCACAAGAGCAACATTTTCCTCATGGGCTGACTGTTCAGCATTGCGGAGAGCAAGCTGACGCTCCATTTCCAGCGACTGGCTCTGCAGTGCCTTAAGTCTCTCACCTTCTTCCGCACTGTATTCGCCCCTGGCCACGCGCCTGTCGATCTCCGCGTTGCTTGCGGCAAGAGCCTTCCGGTACTCGGCCTCGGCAGAGGTTCTTTCCAGTGCCAGTTTCTCTCCGGGGTCAAGGGCAAGCTGGTACTGCAACCTGATCAGTTCCGCTTCGGCAGAGGCTATGGCGCCGGCATAGGCATCATATCCTGCGGCGGCTGATATGACCGAGGCACCGCTTTTTTTCTGCGCGTCCGCGATCTGCTGATCATAGAAGCTTTCCACCGCAGCCCGCCGGGTAAGCTCCGTGTCAACACTCACGCCCTGCCGTCTGTACGCCTCGATCAGCGTGTCAATTTTTGCCAGTTCCGCGGTCTTTTCGTCATTGATGGACTGCAGGCGGCCCTGTGATGTCTTTTTCCAGGCGGAGTCAAGAGCAGCCCGCCCCTTTTCAATCGCCGCCTCTTCTTCTGCAAGTGCCTTTTCCGCAAGCCAGTTATTCTGCGCATCCCAGAACTGCTGACGCTCCAGCCGCGCCCGCTGCTCATTGGTGTAACGGTCCGTGAAGCCCATGCCCTTGCCGACAAAAATGCGCCTCTGTTCCGGCGCACCCATGGCTTCCAGCTGGGCATCCAGTTCAGTGCGTCTGGTTTCCTCGGCCTCGGCGTCATTGACTGTCTTCAATATGCGGGTGACGATATCAATCGTGAATACAGCGGCATCACTGTTGACCAGCCCGGCCTTGAAACGCTCCCATTCCGTGGCCGCGCGGTTCAACGAACCCTGCACGGTGTCAGCGGCGTCTTCCGCCGCCGCCCCATACCTGTCTTCCAGAGCGGCGGCAAGTTTGGGCAGCAGGTCTTCAGCCGTCAGTTTGCCCTCGGCCATGAACTTGTCCAGTTCGGCGGTGGTCATACCCATGGCCTGGGCAGCCATCTGGAATGCTCCGGGCAGTCGCTCGCCAAGCTGCCCCCGCAGTTCCTCGGCCTGCACCTTGCCCTTGCTCATCATCTGACCCAGGGCGATAAAGGTGCCGTTAATATCGTCAGTAGAGAGTTGCAGGGCCGCACCCGCATCAGTCACGGCGTTAAAAATCGCATTGAGATCCCCGGCAAGGCTGGTACCCTGCCCGGCGGCAAAGAAGCTTTTAGCTGCCTCGGCGGTCTCGACAAACTTGAGGCCTACGCGGTCAGCCTGCGCATATATGACTTGCAGCTGCTCCGCCGCCCCTGCTCCAAATACAGCTTCGTAGGACTGCTCCATGCGCTGCATGGCAATTTGTGCGTCAAGGCAGGCTTTGGCCGCATACAGTGCCGCCGCGCCCAGAGCCGCGAGCCCAAGTTTGCCGGGAAGTACTGCCGAGGCCAGCGTACGAGCCGCCCCGGAGGTGTCGCCCATGCTGGCCCGGAGCCGCGATACGTGCACGGCGGACAGGTCTGCATCCCGTGCCAGCTGCTGAAAGGCACGCTCACGCTCAAGGCGCTGCATCCGCGATACAAGATCCTGCACGCTTTTTGAGGCACTGTTGATCTCAATGCCCGCATCCTTGAATGTATCCCGAATCCGCGCAATGTGCGAGAGGCTGACACTCTCGCCGGCCTTCCCGAAGGCCGCCGCCGACGCCGTGCCGGATTTGAGCCCGGCATCAACGGCAGCCAGGTCAGCGACGGCCTTTTGTGCGCCGTCCACCGTTATCTGGAGAGAGAGTTCCGCCGACGCCATGCTGCTTATCTCTTTGTTTCCTGCTGTACCTTTTTGCTCTGCTCTGCTGCGACGGCCAGCCATGCCCGATCCATGCTTCTGATAATCACGGCCTGCCACGGTTGCAGCTCAATGCCGGATATGGATGCCCATGCCACCATGTCCTGCCAGGACAGGGGCTGGGGTCCGAACCCGGAGGAACCGCGCCCGGAAGCCATCTCCCAGAACCATTCCCAGAGCAGTTCGCCGCCATCGGGGATTTCCGGTTCATCCAGCCCGAAAGCCGTCAGTACATCGTCCAGCGGCCGGCCGGTTTGCCTCGCATACTGTTTGGCGTGGGCAAGACGGTCGTCAGAACTGCGTCTCGCCTGCGCCGTCACTGCATCCGCAAGCTCTCCGGCCAGGGCTGTGGTCAGTCCCGGAGGTACGAGGCACGGTCAGAAGCAAAACGATCCACCTGTTCGCGTACCCAGGGCAGGCGGGAGTAAAGCATACGGGCATTTTCCATGGTGCAGGGCAATTCTTTGCCTTCGAGCACCACGCCGCGCCAGCCAAGGGTGCAGCGGGCCAGAATATCGACGGCCCCCGCCTGGATCTCGTCCGGGGTCAGATCCCGTCTGCCCCTGCGGCTCCCGGTCTGCGCAGCCACTGCCCCGCGCCAGATCCGGCTGTCTATGCCGGCCATGGTTATCCATACCCCCAGAGGGGCACCTGTGCCGGGGTGTACAAGCTCAAGTTCCGCCCCCTGCTCGCACAGGGCGGCAGTGTCAAGCGCAGCAAGGTCAAGAGTGTCAGGTTTGCTCATAATCCCTCCGGCGGCTGAGCCGTGGTGGTGAAGGTAAGGGTAGTATCGTCGGTAATCCCGGCGTAGGCATTGCCGGCCGTATCGGTAATGGCGGTGGCGTCCACCCTGATGTGGTACGTTGTGTCCGCCTTGAGCGGACTTTCCAGAGTTACGGTAACGGTCGCGCCGTCAAATACGATGCTGTTGGGCATGACTCTCCTCCGTGCAGTGAGGACCGCCGGGAGCGGTCCTCACTGCTGTCCTTTACCCGGCAACACTGACAACGCGTTCGTCGCCGGCACCATCGGATATGGTGATGTTGCCCGTGCCTGCCTGCACAGGCTCGCTGAAGGTCAGCGTAATGGCAGTGTCAGGGGCGACGTCCGTTGCCTCGTGCGCGGGTACACTGCTTTCCAGCGTGGGGGGCGTTTCGTCCTCAACGGCAGCCGCGGTGGTGAAGGTAAGGGTAGTATCGTCGGTAATCCCGGCGTAGGCGTTGCCGGCCGTATCGGTAATGGCGGTGGCGTCTACCTTGACGTGGTACGTTGTGCCTGCCTTGAGCGGGCTTTCCAGGGTCACGGTGACGGTGGAACCGGAAAATTGCACAGAGTTTGGCATGATGTCCTCACACATGTTTAAGGTTGGATCGCTTATGCGACCGGAACGGTACGGGTATCATCCGCACCATTGCTGACGATGATATTCCCTGTACCGGCATGCACGGGCTCACTGAAGGTCAGTGATATGGCGGTATCAACACTGACGTCCGTTGCCCCGGCAGCGGGCAGACTCCCGATCAGTGCCGGGGCTGTGACGTCGGCAGCAGGAGCTGTGCGCAGGATGCGCATGTTGGTGCCGCTTGCAGGATCAAGGATCGCCTGAAACGGCATGGAGATGCTGATCGGCCCGTCCGCGTCCATGGGGTTGTCGGCTCCGGTGTAGCGGATGCGCGGCAGTATAAAGGTATAGCTGCCTTCTCCCTCCCTGCTCAGCGTAAACTCCAGACTGGTGGCCGACTCGTTCAGAAACTTGTGGATCAGCGCGGCAGACTCGAAAAAGGCCGTGATCGTGCCGGTCACATTGGCCCGTCCCCAGCTCACAAAAGGCGCATCGCGCCGGAAGACCACAAACTGCGGCTGTATCCCGTTGTCCAGGCTGAGATCAATGCCTGTGACCACAGCAATAGTTTCCCCGCCTTCTTTGAGCTCCCCCGAATACGAATCATACTGACTGCCTGTTTGCGACGGCTCCGGGCTGGCAGACAGCGGCTCCTCCGCGGTTTCGCCGGATAAGCCTATGATGTCGAACGTCCCTGTAATCATGGCGTTGGGCTTGATCGACAGGGAAAGCTTGTTCAGAAAACAGCCCCGGTAGCGGATATACTGATCAATATCCGTGAATCCACGCTCAAAGGTAAAGCTGCGTTCTTCAACTCCGCAGCTCAGCTCGTCATCCTTCCACGTCCCCGCAAGACACGCTTCCAGCAGGGTGTCAAACTCACCCCAGGACGGCTCAAACCCGATGCTCCCGGCGATCTTGTCCGTGCCCGTGCGTACATCACTGATCTGGCGGTCAGCACGTTTTTCCTCGCTGGTGAATGAGTCGCGGGATAACGTCAGTGCGCAGCTTGTATGCCGCAGGCTGCGCATGGATGGATTTTCCGGCGTGACTCCATGAGTGAGCTCCGGCACATAGCTCAGGCTGTGCCGCGCCGCGTTGGCTATTTTTCCCATATTATGCTCCTTCTTTTCGCAAGATGCCGTAAAAGGTCAGGAGGGCAGTTGCGCTGATCCGCGCGCTGTCACTTCGGGGTGTCTCCACCTGCGGCACACAAAACACCAGCTCACCCCGATCCGTATTGATGCCGTATCCGCGCGGGTACCTGTCTGCCACGCACCGTGCCAGACGCACGGCCTCGCTGTCCGCCCCGGACACGGAATCCCCGTCGCGCCCGGGGCGGATCATGACCGCCACCGTCAGTACCAGCGCGCCGTCCAGGCGCGTCAGCCCGTTTTCACCGCAGGTGGCGGCATGTTCACCCCGGTATTCCACCCGGCCCCGAAGGTACGGCCGGGCGGGCAGGGCAAAGCTTTCTCCTTCCCAGGCCAGGGGAAGATCCAGCGCGGCCGCCGTCTCGCGGGCCGACGCTTTCAGCGCGTCATGCACGTTCATCACATTCCCCGAACACGAGAGCCTGCTTCCAGATAATCGCCCATACACACAGGCCGTTTTCCGCCAGCTCCCCATCCTGACAGGCTTCCAGGCTCTCGACTCTGGCCGGACTCACGCCCTCCAGACCATACGTCGCCCCGTGCAGGCTCAGCGCAGCCCTTTCCGCCGCAGACAGGGCATCCCCTTCCGCGTGTTCCGCCCCCGCCGCACTGTTCGAAATGACCAGCGCCCCGAACGTGCCCATGACACTGAACACAAGACTGTCCGCCGGCGCGTCGTTCTCCGCCGCCACCACCGCCACCAGCAGACTTATTCCGGGCGGGAAGCTCCGGCGTGCCGCTTCGTCCATATTCAGCTCGCCGGAAAACGCCTCCACCCGGCACAGTTCTGGAAACGTCTTCCGCAGCAGACTGACGGCAGCGTCGCGTGTCTCGGTTAATCCGGGCATGTGTTCAATACCCCAGGTTCTTCTTTAAAATAGTGACGATGGTGCTTTCCCAGCCTTCCGGTATGCCGCCGTCCCTCTGGAACAGATACGGCCTCGCCGGTATGCGGATCACATGCGCCCGCGCCGCCATGCCGAAATCCGCCTTTCCGCTTTCGGCAAACAGTGTGCGGCCCCTGTTTTTTCCCCGTCGTACCCGGCGAAAATGCAGTTTCACTGCGCCCGCGCCGCGCCGGATTTCCCCGCCGTATTGATGGATGGGTGCATAGAGAAGATTTGTGCCGACAATCACGCCATTATCCATCAGCCGCATGGCAATGCTCTTTTTCAGCCTGCCCGTCCGCTGCAATATGGGATGGGCATCCCCTTTCCGGGCGCGGACGGTCGCGGGGCTCAAGGGCTCCCAGGCTCCCCCGCCCGGCTCGCGCTCCGCCTCGATCCCCTGCCGCACGCTCACCGTGAGCGACTGGCCAATCTCCCGAAACACTTTCTGCCGGTTCATCTCAAAGCGCTTCAGCCCCTCGGCCATCGGAAAAACGGCCCGTCCGTTGTTGACGCGGATCGTGAGCACGTCAAAATCCTTTCAGGCTGTCCGCCGTGAATATCCGTGACGGCACGTCCATCATGATGTCCCCCGACGCGCTGACCTCTTCCGTAACCACACCCTCGCACTGGAACATAATGACACCCTTTGCCATATCCTTCAGTCCGGCCAGGGCATCCTCAAACGCCTTGCGTACGTCCTCCGGCACCTTGCCCGTGGCCGCGTACAGGTAATACATCGCCATGTCCGCACACCAGCGCCGCACCGGCGCGGGTACGGGAGAGAGCGGAACCCGGTAGCGTCCCGCCGCGTAGCCCTCTATGGTCTCTGATGCATCGCCCAGCGCCGCCTCGATCCTGCTCTGATCCGGCTCGTCCGGCGCGCCGTTCCTTCCCCCGTCCCGACAGGTCAGCTGCGCCAGCTTCGTTTCCCCGAAGCGCAGGATCATATCCTCATGGGAAGCGTAACTCATGCCTCCGCCCCTTCCGGCTCCGCCTTCACCCTGTCCGCTTTCTTTTCCGGCGTCCGGATCTCGCGGATCTCTTCCACCGTCAGCATCGTCTCATCTTTCAGCGCGGCCAGCTGTTCCGGCGTAAACGTCCCGTCCGGCCAGTCCTTCGTGCCGTCATGTGCCATGCCCGCCCGCCGGAAGCCGTCGCGTTTTGCCGTGATGCGAATCATGTGCCCCCCCTAATTCAGCCACGGGCTGACCAGCAGCTCCGCGCTGCCCGCCCATTCGTTGGTCGCACCATTCGCGGCCATGCTGTTGACCACCACCCTGCGGGCTGCCGCTTCGTGCACGGCGGGCACCACCAGCAGATTGGGCACAAGACCCAGGGGATCACCCTCATCGTTGGTAAGGGCCATCATGGCCGCGCGGGCTTCGGCATAGCTGGTATTGTCCAGTGCCTTCGTGGATCGGACGGCGCACTGCCACAGCCCGAAGCCCACATTGACGCGGGCGTCCACGCCGTACAGATATTCGTCGCGCATGAATACGTTGTCGTCCGTGGGGTTGTCCTTGCGCTTCAGGTCGTAATCCCGGCGTACCTGAAAAATCATGGGCTTCACCGGACGGCTGGTGCAGAGCAGGAACCACGGGGCAGCCGGATCGGAGTCAGGGGAGAGAGAGTTGGAAACGGACTTGCCCGCCACAGGATGGTCGGTATCGAAGAAATACTGCCCGTCGTAGCAGGTAAGCTCGTGCCCCCTTGCCAGCGCCGCGAAGACAAGACGGTTCGGATGATTGCCCGCTTCCGCGCCCATGTCGCGGAAAAGCGGCCCGTAAATCCCCGCCTGGTCGTCTTCCAGGTCGTCGCGCTTCACCGCAAGCGTGCTCTCGAACTTCTCGTTCCTGATGCTGTAATCATGTGTGGACAGATTGCGGATGACGCGGTCTCCTGCCCATTTGCGCATGGAAGGCAGCGTGCCGAGCCACGGATACACGTTTTCGCGGGAGCCGGACGGCACCACCATGGCGACTTTTTCATACTGGCTTTCCGCCGTCCCCAGTCCGTCCGCAAAAGCGGCCGACACCGTGATGTAAAGCTGATTGATGAGGTCAGTGGTAATGATCATGATTTGCATCCCCGTTATGATTAGCCGCCGACACCGGGAGCCGCAGGAGTCGGCGCATAATATCCGCATTCCACCCAGATGCCGTCATCCGTCACGTCGCGCACCACACCGGCAACAGGGGCATTTGCTTCCGCCGTTTTCTGCACGGTATTGTCGTCGGTCGCGTAGCAGATGGAGCCGGCCTGAGCCAGGGCGGGTTCGTCGGATGATTTGCCTCCGAAAGCGAACAGGCCCCGGCGTACCGGCACCTTTTCCCCGGCGGCGGCACGACGCTGCGCCACGCCCACTACGGAAGTCAGTCCTGCGGTTATGGACGCGGGCACGGCCCTGCCGTCTCCGTTCAGACACACCATGGCCCCGGCAAAAATCGCGGAAGCCGCCTCAAACTCAAACTCGTCGCCGTTGCGGAAAACGGTATCGCGATCACTCGTCAGCGCTGCCATGTTCTTTTTCCTTTGCCTTTCTGGTGCTGAGATACCTTTCCTCGCTTACCCCCATGGCCCGGCACAGTTCCCTTGCCGAAGACGGCACGGACGGAACTCCGGAGCCTCCGGGAGGTGTAGCCGTGGCATGGGAGCTTTTCTGCGCTCCGGGACGCATGTCGGGAGCCGAGGCCAGGAAGGCCTTGAAGCTTTCCGGGTCAGCCGAGGCGTAGCTTTTTGCCCAGTTTTCCATGCCGGGAGTGATCTTGCCTTCCGCCTTGCCCTGTTCCACCAGGGCAACGGCCTGAGCGGCCTTCATTTTGCCGAGTTCCTCATGCACGGCGTTGAACGTGTCCATGGGCACAAACTTTGCCGGATCAGGACTTTCCGCACGGGAAGCAAGAGACTGTGCCGCCTTCATGATGGAGGCGGAAGTTTCGTCGTCGCTTTTCAGCGCCTTTCCGAGCGAGGAAAGAGCCGCTTTCATGCTGCCGTTTTCCGCCGCAAGGCTGCGAACTGCGGTTTCCACCGCCGCTTCCGTCGCGTCCGCTTCACTGATGCCGAGCACGGAAGCCAGAGTTTTGAGAATGTCCATATCAGGTTCTCCCTGTGAAAAGTGCGGACCGTCCGTCCGGGCAAGCGCCTTCAGGCCGGTCAGGTTGGGAACATTGGTGAGCGCGGCTGATTCCAGCAGCAGGACTTCGCCGTCCGGATCGTGATAGAACACAGGGGAAAGGTAGCGGTACTCGCGGGCAGCAAGGTGTTCCCTGGCCCTGTCCGTCCATTCCACGCGGCCCCATACGCCGTCGTCGCGCTCTTCAAGCTCGCTTATCCATCCCGCGGCCGGGGCAGGGCGGCCATTGCCTGCCGCATGTTCCAGCTGGTGATCGTAGTCCACGGGGATGTCCACGCCGCCCTGGTATTCCCTGGTACGGGCGATGACGTCGGAGGGCGTGCAGTGCCAGGGGCCGCGTCCGTCGCGCCCGGAAAACGCACCTGAGGGAAGCAATTCTATCCAGTCCGGAAGACTGGCCGGAACCGCTATGGAATGACTTGCCTTGTGTATGCTCATGCGCCTGTTTTACAGGCGGGGGGACGAGTTTTCTTCCCGGAATCGTTTCCTGCCGGGGGGGGCGGAAAAATTGGAGATGCGAAAAAGGAAGGGGCGACTTCCGCCATGAACATGTGTTTATAAACGTTTTTGAACGGGTTTTACGGTGCCTTTGGGTGAAATCCGACCCGACGCCCGCACCGGAGGAAAAGAGGGCGGAAAAGGCCGTCTGCCGCGCGGATACAAAAAGCCCCGCCGGAGCGGGGCCAAGAGCGCGCCTTGTTCTCCGCGTTCAGCACGTCGGGCAATGCGGAAGCCCGGCCTGCGTCGTAACCCTGCCGGTAGGCGGATTCACGAACCATGTCCACACGGCGGCAACAGCTTGGCCCTTGCGTATTGGTCGCTTTTTAAGCTATTCTTCTATAAGCCGTAGGCTCATGACAACCGGGAAATCGCCGGTCCGAGGTTCAGTTGGCCCCGTAAGGGGCCGGCCGTTACGTGGAGAGTGGCGTACCACCTTGAACCTACGTGTCTATGAGTTTGCCCTGTCTGTCGCCGCCGTGAAATCGCGCCTGGTTTGTGTGACTCCTCCTTCCTGCAGGAAGACACGAAAGTGATGTCGCGTACCACCCTCAGACAGGGCCTTTCTCTACTCTTTCATATCTGTTCTTGACGCCAAATTCTTCAAGAGATGTCACCAAGCGGCCTGTTCTGACAGTATTGACCACGGTTCGCTGTCGTCCAATTCTTGCAGAATAATCAATCAGCACCACTATTTTTCCCATACCTTCCGGCTCGTTCAGCACATATACGAGCCCCGGATCCTGCAAATCCCAGAACACAGCTTCCGGCGCGGCCAGTAGCGAAGGCAGGCGTTTCCATACACTCACGGGCAAAGGCTCCACTTTGGCCGTGCGCAGAGCATGGAACAGATCCTTATCTCCTACAGTGACGGCTGCCGTGGCGGGCGCAACGCCGCGCCCCGCAAGAAAGTTCAAAACGTCATCGTCCAGCGCGCCCACCACGCGACGGGCCCCCATAGCCCTGAACTCTCCAGCCTGAGCCTGAGCCGCAACCCCCTCTATCCATTCGGAGAGCTCTCGTTCCACCTGGGGAAACGCAAAGGCCAGTTCCGCAACGGCGGCGGCTCCGATGTGCGGCGGCAGATCCACCAGTTTGTCCATGGCCACTTTTGCCAGGTGCGCCGCCTGATCGGTGTTACCGGGATTGTAGGCCCAGCCGGGGTCTATGCCCGCCGGCACTTCCATGACTTCTCCGGTGGCGGGGTTCACCCATGTCACAGGAGCTCCTTCCGCAGGAACGTCCGTCACCTGCCAGCCGTTCCGTTCAAGGTCGTCCTCGGAAACGGCCACGGCGTCACAGCGGCAGTGCCAGCCGTTCGGCGGGTAATGGGTCTTCCACCAGGGGTGATCCATGGGCAGAATGGTGCCGTGCCACGATCTGTGAAGCGGACGTATGCGGCTGTCCAGAATACCTTCATAGCGCAGGTACGGAAAATCTTCCTTCACGGACTGCTGCTGTTCCCAGCGCCCCTGAGCGAAGGATACGCGCATGTTCACGTCAAAGATGGTTTGCAGCCGACGTATGCTTCCAAGCTGAACGGTTTTCTTGTCTCCAGACTCCGGATCGGTGACGATTGTCTTTCCCCACCAGCCTTTTTTCTGAAGGATGGGCACAAGATTGCGCTTGAAGTCAGTAAACGTAGTACCGTTCTCCATAGCCTTCATGAGCTCGGCGTGTATGTCCTTCAGAATGTCGAACCCAGCTGAACGTGCTACGGTAAAGCCCGCCTGATGCTGCTCCTGCCATACTTCGGCCCAATGATCGGAGGCAAAAAGATTCGTCCCGCGCCGGCGCAGGGCGTCCACGGCTTCTTCAAAAGGAATGGACGGAAAATCAGCCATTGCCTTTCACCCTCTGATTGAACATGGCAAAGGAAAGCTGACGTGCCAGGGGGGCCGCATTTTGTTTCTTCAGTACATCGGGAAGCGCCGCAAGAAACTCCTCATAGGTTGAGCAACGGTTGGCAAGGTCGAGAATAGGCTTCGCGAGAGGCGACACCAGAGGCTCCCAGTCTTGCAGCTCTTCTTCCATGGCCAGATCTATGGGGTCTGAAGGAGTTGCGGGAGAGTTTACTGACTGAACTGCTTTGTTTACAGATATGGAAGCCGGCGCTTCTTCCGGTCGCGCCTGTCCCGTCATGCCTATGACATCCGCGCCCGGGGCCGGTTCCGGCACGCCCAGCTTGTCGCGTATGACGGACACTTCCACCAGCTTCGGGGCCACGGCGGCCAGCTTGACTACGTTGTCCACAAGAGCCGTCACGTCTTCCGCTTCTTCACGGGCCACACGGATGACGGGGTAGCGTTTACGCGGGCCCAGGTTCAAATCAACCAGCGGCCGGGCAAGGTCGCGGGTGAGCGTGGCGGAAAGCTGCATGGCGTCAGATGCTTCTATGTCTTCCCGCACCTTTTCATGGGCGTTGGCCGTGCCCACATGCTGCCCCGTGTCCGTGGTACCGGTCTGCCCCAGCACAACCTTGGAAATCTGTTTGTCGAAGTATTCGGCCAGCGTCTTGAAGAGCTGCGCGTTACCGTTCGCATTCGTGGCCTGAAACTCTATCTGCATGGTATCGGGGATGATGGCCGCCGCGTCCTGAGCTATGGAGCGCACGGCGCGCAGCAGCACTTCCCGCTGTTCCCCGGTGGCGTCTGCTCCGTACCGCCCCAGGCGAAGGGGAAAGCCGAACACCTGGGCGAACTGCACCCAGCTTTTGATATCAAAGTTCTTGAACAGATAGTACCAGGCCACAGGCCGGGCCAGCCCGCCGCGTATGGGCAGGCCGGACTTGGATTTATGAATATGCGTGATGAACTTGGCCGGTGCCAGAGCTTCTGGCAGGCCGTTTTCCCCTTTCAGGCGCAGGGTGGTGCCGTCGAGCCTGTCGAAAACGAACCAGCGGGGGTCACGCCATTCCAGCGCAAACGGATACCAGTTCCGGCCTTCCGTGTTCCACATGATTTCACAGACGGAATAACCCTTACCCACGGCGTCGAGAATGTCCTGCATGGCGGAGGCAACAATGCCGGAAGAGAGTACATCCCGCACAAGGTCGGCGGCCTTCACGTCCTCGGCAGAGTCGGAAGCGGCTTCCACCTGTATAGGAAGCCCTGCCACCTGAAGCTTGCGGGTGGACAGCACGGACCGATAGTGCAGATCCTTCTCTTCCATCTCTTCGGCAAGCTCAAGGTATGCCAGCGCATCTCCCTGTTCCGCTGCCAGAAGAAGAGAAGTCAAGCGGCGCGGGGTGAGATTCTGCGCGGGATGCCCGGAAAGTATCTGCCGTACGCCCGTCACCGTGGGCGCGGCCTGTTCTTCATACAGGCGGCTTTTGTCAATGGGATTGCCGTATGCGTCATAAAGAGTCTTCACCACGCGCCTCCGGTAAACATGGTATCATCGTCGAAATCGTCATCCCCGCCCATAAAGCCGCCGGACTCCCGTACCGTTGCGGGGGTATAACCGTAGTCCATGCGAGGAGAACTTGCCGCGTTCACAGCCAGAAAAAGCGCCCAGGTGCGGTCGGCATGACCGGAATTGTCCGATTCCGCCACAAAGCGCGGTGCGCCCGTGGGGCCGGATACCTTTTGCAGCTTGTGCAGGTCGGAGCGCAAAGCGTCGCTTATGGGGATACGGATTCGTCTGTCCTCAAAGGCTTCCCTGCCGAGCGTTGCCAGGGTGAGCTTGTTCGTACCGGTAAACAGCACGCCTTCCACACGGGTGGAACCGTGGCGGGCCTTCGCGTCTTCCACGGGCTTTTCCCCCATGCCGGTCTGGTCCATGCAGACGCGAAGCACCCGGTAACGGGCCATTACGTCGTCAAGCAGAAAGTCCTGTTCGGCAAAGGTCGCGCCCTTGCGTTCGATGATTTCCCGCGTCCACAGCACATCGCCCACTTTTTCCAGTACGGCGATAACGAAAAGGTCATGGCGGCGGCCTATGTCCACACCCACATAACAGGGGCCGCCCGTGTAGTTTTCAAAAAGGCCGGCGCGGTCGTTCTCGGCGGCATTGATGAGGTCATACGAGAGCCAGGCACTGGCTTCATCAAGCCACTTCAGCTCGTATTCCTGCGCCCAGGCGTCCTCGTCGCCGCAACCGGCTTTCAGTTCTTCAATATTGCGAGGCAGGCCATCGGCCACAGCCTGATAAATATCCACGATATGCTTGGACCACCCCGCGCTTTCCGGCGAGGTCATGAGCTCGTAAAACCTGTTCCCCTTGCCGTTCGGTGTGGACACGACACGTAGCTTCAGGCCGGGCCGTGAAATCACGGGGAAAAGCGCTGTCCATATCTTGCGGGAATCGGCATGGAAGGCGAACTCGTCCAGAAACACATTGGCGGAAAAACCGCGCGCCGTGTCCGGGTTGGCGGGCAGCGCCGTCACGCGGGAGCCGTTCTTCGTCACAACTTCCAGAGATTTCACCACGGTGTTGTCGGAAAGGCGGAAATCGTCGGTAAACGCCTCGAAACCGACATTCATGGCGCGCAGGTGAAGTTTCAGACCTTCCTCCATCGCCTCCCGCGCCTGCCTCTCGCCACGGGAAAGAATCACCCAGCGGGTACGGCGGCCGGTCACTTCCGCGTCAATGAGATCTTCCGCGATTTCCAGCGTGGTGGTGAACGTCTTGCCCGTCTGCCGGGCGAACATCCCGATCTTGAAGCGGCTTTTATCGTCCAGCCACCGGCGCTGATACGGGTAAAGTATGGCACTCATGCCTCGCCCCGGTAGATAGCCTTCATGCGTTCAAGAGCCTGTTCGGGGGTAAGTCCGGCGGACTGGGCGGCGGCCCTGCTCGCGGCTTCCTCCACCTTCCTTTCCGCTTCCCTGCGGGCTTCCTCTTTCAGCTTCAGCTCATAGTCCTGGCTCATGCGCGTGGCCTGGGCCATATCCTTGAGCGCCCGCGCCAGAGTCATGAGGTTTTTCGGATCAACCGCCGCACCCTCGTCGATGCGTTCCTGAAGGTGGTCGTAGACCATGCCGCGCAGGGTCTCCACCAGGAGCCGCCCCTGTTCCCCGGCGGTGGAATCCTCGCCGAGTTCCCTCACAAGCGCGGAAGTAATCTCCCGGCTCTGCCGGAGCTTTGCCGCCACCTTGTCGATCTTCTGTTTCTGGCGGCCCAGCGCGGAACGGGAAACGCCTTCCACGCCGATGCCCCGCAAATGTTCCAGAAGCTCGTCCAGTGTCAGGCGGCCCTCGGAAAGGATACGGTTGATCTCGTTCTGGATCTCCTGCGGCAGGCGGCGGAGCGTTGACTTTCTTCCCATTTTCATCCCCCACGGATTTGATTCGTTTTTCGTGTCAGACAAGGAAGGCGAGCCTCCGCCGAGGAAGTGTATCCGGACATACATGACCGAAGGCGGAAGCGAAGCCTGACGCGGTATGGCGCGAAAAGGCGAATCAAATCCCCGGTCCCGGACGCTTCACGCCGGGAACAACCTCATCCCCGGCCACCACGTCAAGCCCGCGCTGTGTAATGTTCACCAGCAGCGCGCTCTCAAGGGATTCACAGGCCACAAGGCCGCGTTCTTCCAGCCAGGCCGCGTCCTCGTTCACCTGCCGGAGCGGAACGCCGTGCCCCACGCTTTTCAGGGCCGTTTTCAAAAGCCCCGTATCCATGGCGTAATCCGCGTCCTCGGAAAGAAAACGCAGCAGGATCGCCCGGCGGTACTCCGCCTGAAGCTCGGCAAAACTTCTTCTCTCTTTCATCGGCTGCCCTCCAGGTGATGATCAATCAGCATGGCTATCTCGTTCTTCAGGCCCACAATGGACGTTTCCATCCCGTCCATCCGGCCGCATACGGCTTTCATGTCGCCCCGCAGCTCCATGAGGGAAAGCTGTATCTTGTGCATGGTCTCGCTGTCCGGCACGGTTTCCATCCGCCGCTCCAGCTCGTCCAGACGGCCGGATATCTCTTCCTGTTCCGCCTTCACCGTTCTGAACTCTTCCCGTGTCGCAAAGCACCGGGACAGGTGGTAGATGCCCCAGCCGTAGAAAACCGTGGCAACTATCCCCAGCACCGGCCACCAGCGGTCAAGCTCCGTCAATATGTCGGTCATCGGTTATCCTTGTGGCAGCGCAGAGCGCTTTCAAGCCCTTCCGCATAGCGTTTCAGCAGCATGTCACGGCGCAGGGTGACGGAAAGATTGTTCGGCCCGTCAAAGGGCTCGTCCGGATCATAGGGCGGCAGGGCGGGCCGCTCTGGAGCGGGGCAGTCCGGCAGGATGACGGGCGCGGGTACATACACCGTCCGCCCGCAGCCGCACAGGCTACCAGTCCATATTGAGGCGAGACACAGCAGCACGGCGCGTCGCATCATCCACCACCCGATCCCTTTCTTCCGGAGGGCGCGGCCCGCTCCGGGCCTTTCCGACAATCTCCGCCCGCGCGGCTTCCTCCTCCGCCCAGACGGCCTCCCTTTCGTGGGCTTCCATGAGCGCCCTGCGCAGGGCTTCGGCGCGCCGCTCCGCCTGTTCGCAGGCGGATACGGCCTGTTCCAGTGCGGCCCGCGTGGCCTCATGCGCCGCGCGTTCCGCGTCAAGCCGTGCCCCCATCCATACGGCTGTCCCGGCCGATACCAGAACCAGCCAGCCGCAGGCGGCGTACACCCATTTACTCACACGCCACCCCCGG
>DWXS01000002.1 GCA_019119045.1 Candidatus Mailhella merdavium
GGGGCTGTCCTAGCTAAGAAAAAAGAGCTAGGATACCGGCATGTATGAAAGACGCAGCAGACTAAATAATCGGCAACAGACCGAACTCATAAAGTTTTTTGTGGCCGGTGCCACGGCAAGGGCTGCCGGAGAGATGGTAGGAGTAAACCGTAACACTGCCACATCCTATTTCATGCGCTTGCGACGTCTTATTGCTTCTCATCTCCCCAGCTATCGGCTGTCCGGAGAAATAGAAGCCGATGAAAGTTACTTTGGAGGTGTAAGAAAAGGTAAACGAGGACGGGGATCTGCCGGAAAAATAGCTGTTTTTGGTCTATTGAAGAGAAACGAAAGAGTCTACACAGTAATCATTCCTGATGCCCGTACTGAAACACTTCTCCCCATCATCAAAGAACAGGTGGAACCTGACAGTATAGTCTATACAGATACATTTTCAGCTTACAACGCCTTGGATATCAACGGATTCCATCATCATCGTATCAATCATTCTCAGAAGTTTGCAGAACACCATAATCATATCAATGGAATAGAAAATTTCTGGAATCAAGCCAAAAGACACTTACGTCGTTTTAACGGTATCAAGCCAGAACACTTTTACTGGTTCCTCAAAGAATGCGAATGGCGCTTCAATGGAGGCAACCATAAACAACTTCTAACTCAGCTAACTTATTGGGTAAAACAAGCTAAACACTAGTCTTAGCTAGGACAGCCCCTGAGGTAATATGCAGTCTTTGGGGAGTGCGGAAGTCGGACAGCAGTGCGGCAACTTGAGCGAATCATTCACAGTAAGAAGCGCCTTTTGAGCTATCAATTCAAAAGGCGCTTCTGTCATGCTGATGCTTTATCTCATTCGCATGGAGAAAGTCTCCTGCACAGGAGGCGCAGTGATGTTTTGTGTTTCCGCCATGTTCTTATAGGTGCTGGCATAGTCCAGAGTTTCTTTGAGCGTATCAAAAGAAGCATGGACGGTTCGCGCACCGTTGATGATGTGGTCTTTTTCATACTGAACACGCAGGCCGACTTTACCCTCTTCCGTCTGGAATATTCTCAGCTCAAATATTCCGCCGTCACCCGTTTCTACCTTCAACTCGTGTTCCTGTTTGCCGTAAAAATCCATGCCGGAAGGCCGGAATCCGGCTTTTTCCATGGCTTGGCGATAGGAGTCGCTCTCCGTTGCCGAAGCTGCGGAGAGATCCTTCTCAGGATGCGTCATGGCATCGGCAAAACCGAGAAGTGCGGCATCCTGGCGTGCGAAATTCAGAGCGTCTTCTCTGCTCTCAAACTGCTTGAAGTGGACACCGGGCGGGCCTTTCACAAGGGAGTGCCAGAGATTGTCGTCGTACAGGCAATGGATGGGCCACCTCGTAGTTTCACGCACATGGGAACGGTTCAGAAGATACCCGACCGGACTGTGCGTGACGGCGTACTCCGTCTGGTCCCCCTGCTCACCAAAGGTAAGCGTACAGACACGGTGGTCTTTCGGCGCCGCGTCTGCCATGGAGAAGGGGGCCTCGGGAGTTTCCTGCCTGGTCTCTTCTGCCGGAGTCGTGTCGGCCCCGGCGTCGGAAGTCTTTGGTGTCCAGTGGGAAACATAGCTCGCGTCATCCTGCATACGCTGCAACTCCCGGATGATGGCGCTATGATTTTCCCGCGCTAGGGTCAGTTCCTCCTTCTGGGGAAACTCCCTGCCGAGCGCTTCTCTGGTTGTTTCCAGTTCCGCCTTTTCATGACGGCAAGTTTCCCGGAATTTTTTCATGGCTTCATCGAAACCTTTGGCCAGAAAGTTGTCCATGCGCTGGAAGAGACCGGAAAGACTGAGTTTGTCGTCAAAGAGATAGACGAGATTGTCCGGCTTGAACTCCTGTCCATCCGTACCTGTCACAACGATTCTGATCCCCTCCTTGCCGCCGAAGGACTGGGCATAGCGTTCAAGGTGCATGGCGAAGCCCCGATAGGAGCCGAACAGTACCCTGGCTCCGGCATTGCGCGTGATCTCCTTCACGCAGCCGAGCAGAATATCCTTTATTTTTTCGCCGTCTCTGTCCGTCAGCATCTTGTCTCCCGCAAAGAGTTCTATACGGATTTTTTCCTTGTCTTTTTCCTTGATGATATGGGTGTGGCTGTCCCGGTGCCGGATGTTGGCGGCGTAGGCGCTTTCCGCCTTGGCAAGACGCTCATCGGTTCCGTTGAGCCACTTCAGCCTGTCGCGCAGACGATGCTGTCCCCGCTGATGCTGGGAATACAGGGCTTCCAGCTTGCGAAGGTCTGCGGCAAGCTGAACCTGCATGAGAATCAGTGGATTGCCTGAAGCTGCGGCCTTCATTTCGGCGGCGTTGGCGGCCTCGCTCTGCACGTCGTCGATAACGCGCTGGAGCAGATCGCCCTTGCGGAACTGCTCGATGGCAGCCGCCTTGTACTCTATGGTCTGCCACATCCGGGCGTCATACGTCTGTTTGGTGGCATAGTTGTAAATGCCCACGGAGAAGTGTTCCGGGTCGCGCTCATAGAACAGGTTGCCCTGGCGGATAATGCGCCCGTTGCGCTGTTCCAGGTCGGAAGGCCGCCAGGGGGCATCAAGATGATGTGCGGCCACCAGACGTTTCTGGACATTCATGCCAGCGCCCATCTTGCTGGTGGAGCCGAGCAGGATACGAACATGGCCGGCATTCATGTCGGAAAAGAGTTTTGCCTTGCGGATGTCGGTGTTGGCCTCATGGATGAAGGCGATTTCTTCCGGCGGAATCCCCCGCGCGACAAGTTTGCTTCGTATGTCGTCATAGACGGAAAACTTTGACGACAGCGCAATGACGGCATCCATGTCGGAAGCGACGGAGGTGTCTTCACCGCTGTCGTCCTTTTCCGCCTGTGCTGTTCCGTGAGATTCCTCATCCTTCTGTTCAGGCAGAAGTGTGCCATCCACGTCCAGCAGTGTTTCCAATTCCAGGTCGTTACGGGTGTCCGGTGCGGAAGTCGGAGTTCTGCCGCCCTTGGGGGTGGACAGGTCGCAGAAGACGAGCTGCGTGCCTCTGTCCGCCGCCGTGTCGCTCCAAATTTGATAGATGCGTTCAACGGCGGCGTTGACCTTGGAACCTGCGAAATCATCCGCGTGCGGTTCTATCAGGCGATAGTCCAGACCGGCCTTGCGGGCGTCGTTGGTGATTTTGAGCGGATTGTCCCGACGCGGGTCGGGAGGAAGGTTTTCCATGCGGTTGATGATTTTTTCCATGTAGGCCGCCTGTTCCCCGGAGCGTTCGGCCACATCGTTATACGGCTTTCCATCAGTGACGGGAGGCGTCAGGGGGCGCAGCCCTGCCTGCTTTGCCTGTTCATCCAGATCGTTTTTGGTGACGACATCGGCAAAGGTCCGGTACATGGCGAGCAGTTCCGGGATGTTCTGGAATTTGGCGAAGCGGCTTTTGAGCTTGTAGTTCACCCCTGTTTTAGAATATATTTATTTGAAATTATAGGATAAAAATTTTTTAAATATTTTTGATACCCTGAAAGCTACCCGGCAAAAAGCGGGATGGGAGAATGCACTATTGTACGCTACAGGACAGAATGGTCATAGTTGTGGGTATGTCCACTAGGATATGACAGTAACCGTTCCCGCAAAGATCATCTGCCAAAAAGTTTACATCCCTTCGCAAAGTCTGCATGAATCTGCTTCGTTCCGCCAGGGCGGATAAGAAAACCCTGAAATCCACGGCTCGAAAAGCGCTTATGTTTCCCCAAATTGCCTTTGATCTCACCCGCCAATCGGGACTTCTTGAACTGGAAAGTCTTACGTGATTTTGCCCTGCGAAGGCGCTGGCACTCTATGGATTTTTGTGAAATTATCTGATAGGTTTCGTACGACGGTCAAAGTTCTCTTGACCACAACGCGAAGAGTCATCTTGATAAGCTCAACGAACAACAGCGAGCCGTCACGGAGCAAACCGAGGGAGCGCTTCATTTATATCAGGGCCGGGCGTAGGCAAAGGGATAACTAATGGCGCAGCTCGAAGACATTGTACGCGGAGCGACGGTTAAAGGCATTCTGCCTGACGGTTTTGTCACGGTAGTTGATGTCAAATGGATCGGCTCCATAGCCGTCGAGCTGACCTACAAGGACAGCCAAGGCAGGTTGGCGAATGAGCTGATCTACCGCGATCGCGAAGCCGAACTGGAAATATTGGAATCCGGCAAGCCCTGGAGTTTCGACGGTGATGCCGAGCAGTTTCGGCTGGTCTCCGAAGCGTACCGCATTCAACTTGCCTACCTCTTCGATCCCCTTCTGGCCGTCCACACATCTCAGGTGGAACCGCTCCCCCACCAGATCACCGCCGTGTACGAGGTTATGTTGCCGCGTCATCCACTGCGCTTTCTTCTTGCCGACGACCCCGGCGCGGGCAAAACCATCATGACCGGCCTACTCATCAAGGAGCTTGTGGCGCGTGGCGACCTGCAACGTTGTATGATCGTCTGCCCCGGCAATCTGGTTGAGCAATGGCAGGATGAGCTTGATCGCCGCTTCCACTTGCCCTTTGAAATCATGACCAATGACAAATTTGAAGCGGCCCGCACAGGCAATTGGTTTGCCGAGAACCCCCTTGCAATTTGCCGTCTCGACAAATTGAGCCGCAACGAAGATGTTCAGGAAAAGCTGAAGACCACGGATTGGGATCTAATCGTCTGCGACGAAGCCCACAAAATGAGCGCCACCATCTGGGGCGGCGAAATTCGGAAAACCGCCCGGCGTAAGCTTGGCGACATTCTGTCCACCATCACGCGTCATTTTCTCTTGCTGACGGCCACGCCGCACAACGGAAAAGAGGAGGATTTCCAACTTTTCATGTCCTTGCTGGACGGCGACCGTTTTGAGGGTAAGTTCCGCGACGGCGTTCACTCCGTAGATGTAAGCGATCTTATGCGCCGCATGGTCAAGGAAGACCTCCTGAAATTTGACGGACACAAGCTCTTCCCGGAGCGCATCGCCTACACCGTTGAATACGAACTGTCCGACGCCGAAGCGGAGCTGTACCAGCGCGTAACCGAATATGTGCGCGAAGAGTTCAACCGCGCGGACAAACTCGCCAACGACGGCAGAAAAACCACCGTCGGCTTCGCCTTAACCGTCCTGCAACGCCGCTTGGCATCTTCGCCGGAGGCAATTTACCAATCCCTGCGCAGACGGCGGGAACGCTTGGAAAAGCGCCTTCGAGAGGAAGAATTGCTCCGGCGCGGCGCGGAAGTCCATCTGGATTGGCAAAAGGGCATCCCCACAATATCTTCCGTTGATGAGCTTGACGATCTGGAAGACGCCCCGGAAGACGAACTGGAGGCCACCGAAGAGCAGGTGGTCGATCTAGCGTCCGCCGCGCAGACCATAGCCGAACTGAAGGCGGAAATCGTCATCCTGACTGATTTGGAGAAGACCGCCCTTGCCGTGCGCCAGTCGCAGACCGACCGCAAATGGGACGAGCTTTCCAAGCTGTTGCAAAACCAGTCGGAAATGTTCGACGTGCATGGGCACCGCCGCAAGCTCATTATCTTCACCGAACACCGTGATACTCTGAACTACCTCCAGGAGCGCATAGGTTCACTCCTTGGCAGGCCGGAAGCCGTTGTGACCATCCACGGCGGCATGGGGCGCGAAGACAGGAAAAAGGCGGAAACCCTGTTCTCGCAGGACAAGTATACGGAAATCCTGCTTGCCACGGACGCCGCCGGTGAAGGCATCAACCTGCAACGCTCTCACCTGATGATTAACTATGACCTGCCTTGGAACCCCAATCGCCTGGAGCAACGTTTCGGGCGCATCCATCGCATCGGGCAGACGGAAGTCTGCCATTGCTGGAACCTTGTCGCCTCCCAGACTCGGGAAGGCGAGGTCTATCGCCGCCTGCTGGAGAAACTGGAAGAGGAGCGTAACGCCTTGGGTGGCAAGGTGTTCGACATTTTGGGCAAGCTGGTCTTTGATGGCAAGCCGCTCCGTGACCTGCTGAAAGAGGCCATTCGTTACGGCGACAGCCCCGAAGCTAGGGAGCGCTTCAACGCAATCGTCAACAAAGCACTGGATCGGGACAAGCTTCGCGACCTGATTGAAGAACATGCCTTGGCCCATGATTCAATGGATGCATCTCGCGTGTTCGCCATCCGCGACGAGATGGAACGGGCCGAGGCTAGACGGCTGCAACCGCATTTTATCGCCTCCTTCTTCAATGAAGCCTTCAAACGACTTGGTGGAACACTGCGGGAACGAGAGTCCAAACGCTTTGAGGCCACGCATATTCCCGCCGTCATCCGCAATAGAGACCGGATTATCGGCACACGCAACCCCGTACCCTCCCGCTATGAGCGCATGACCTTTGAAAAAAAACTCATCGCTGTGCCGGGCAAACCCTTGGCGGAGTTTGTCTGTCCCGGCCACCCGCTGCTTGACGCCACCATAGACCTTGTGCTGGAGCGACACCGCGATCTGCTAAAGCGCGGCTCCACTCTGGTGGATGACCGCGCCGAGGATGAAGAACTACGGGTTCTCGTCTACCTGGAGCATTCCATTCAGGACGCCCGCACAGACAAGAGCGGCAATCGGCGCATCGTCTCCAAGCAGGTGCAATTCGTCGAAGTTCGCGCATCAGGCGAGGTTTGTGGGGCCGGTTATGCTCCTTATTTGGATTATCGCCCGCTGGATGAGGCGGAGGTTACTTTGCTGAAAACACTGGAAGAACCGGCATGGCTCCGCAAGGAGATCGAAGACAGGGCCATGGATTATGCCGCAGTCAATCTCGTGCCGGAACACTTGCGGGAAGTGAAGTCGCGCAAGGAAGCGTGGGCGGACAAGACAATGGCGGCGGTGAAGGAACGGCTCACGGTGGAGATCAATTATTGGGATCATCGGGCGGAGCAGCTCAAACAGCAGGAAGCGGCGGGCAAGGTCAATGCCAAGCTCAACTCCGCCAAGGCTCGGCAAACGGCGGATGACTTGACTACGCGGCTAGGCAAGCGGATGGATGAACTGAAGCTGGAGCGCATGGTTTCTCCTCTGCCGCCGCACGTCATGGGCGGGGCCTTGATTGTCCCCCTCCCCCTGTTGCACAAATTGAGGGGAGACGCCGAGCCATCCCTATTCGCCAAGAACACTAAAGAAGTGGAAGCCATCGCCATAAACGCCGTGATGGATGCTGAGCGTGCCCTAGGTTTTACTCCGGTGGACATCTCTGTCGAGAAGCGCGGTTATGACATCGAATCCCGCGACCCTTCCGGCGCGTCCCGCCTGCGCTTCATTGAGGTGAAGGGCCGCATCGACGGCGCGGACACCGTGACCATCAGCAAAAATGAAATCCTCACGGCATTGAACCAGCCGGAACAGTTCATTCTCGGCATTGTGCGCGTGGCGAACGGACAGGCCAAAGAGATTGCCTATGTCCGGGAACCTTTTGGCCGGGAACCGGATTTCGGTGTTACAAGTGTAAATTATAATCTTTCTGAGCTATGGGCACGAGGAATTCCTCCAAGCAGAATTTAAGGTAAGGGATACCAATGAAAGACAGACTTTTTGATAGTCTCGAAGTGCGAAATTTTCGCGCCTTTGACTTGCTCCAAATTGAACAACTTGGGCATATCAATTTGATTGTGGGAAAAAATAATGTAGGCAAATCAACCTTGCTGGAAGCGATTTACTTACATGCGAATATTGGTTCTCCAAATATTATGCGTGGAATTTTAGATAAACGGGGAGAACCATATTCAACTGAATATTCAAATCTTGAAGAACCTGATGTTTCAAAGCTTTTCTATGGATATCCTGACCTAGATACGATAAAAAATCCAATTCATATAGGCAGAACTAAAGCACCTGATAGTACCTTATCTCTTTCAATAGAGTGGGAAGAAAATAAAATTGCACCAGCATTTGTAGTGCAGTTTGGCTCAATCCAATTATCCTTACCCCTCGAAAAATCGTTTGATGAAATAGCGAAAATTTGGGAACTAAGTCTCAAGAAAAACGCTGATAATCTCATAATTACGCCATGCATTTATGTTTCACCTGATGGACTTTCCTCCTCTATGATTCAATCGTTGTGGAAAAAAATTGTAGAAGAAGGGAATGAACATGAAATAGTTACAGCATTACAGCTTATTGATAAAAATGTAGAAGATTTTATCCTTGTCCAAAACCCCAATGGTGAACCTTCTTTTCGCATCCGGCGTAAAGGACAGAAAGGAGCCATACCCATTAAAGCGTTGGGCGATGGTATGAATCGCCTTGCTGGCCTCAGTATGGCCTTAGTGTGCTCGCAAAAAGGAATTTTGCTTATTGATGAAATAGAAAATGGTCTTTATTGGGGAGTGCAGCCTGATGTTTGGAA
>DWXS01000025.1 GCA_019119045.1 Candidatus Mailhella merdavium
GCCGTGTCTCAGTCCCAATGTGGCCGGCCAACCTCTCAGTCCGGCTACTGATCGTCGCCTTGGTGGGCCGTTACCCCGCCAACTAGCTAATGGGACGCGGACTCATCGAAAAGCGGAAGCATATGCAGAGGCCCCCTTTCCTACATAGATAAATATGTAGCGTATGCGGTATTAGCAGTCGTTTCCAACTGTTATTCCACACTCCCCGGTAGATTATCCACGCGTTACTCACCCGTGCGCCACTCTACTCATTCCCGAAGGAACTTTCTCGTTCGACTTGCATGTGTTAAGCACGCCGCCAGCGTTCAATCTGAGCCAGAATCAAACTCTCCAGTTGAAATAGATTGATTCAAACTCAAGTCTTGCAGACTCGAATTGATCGAACTCAAAGCTCAATTTCCCAACTCGCTCTTCACTTGTCAAAGAACCGTGCCGCGCTCACCGCCCCGTCTTTCGGAGCAGCGCTGTTCAGCAGCGGCGAAAAGCGTTTATGCACTCATTGCCCACTCCTGTCAAACACTTTTTTCAAAATTTTTCGATTTTTTTCTTAATTTATTTTTTTATCATTATAATTCAACATGATAAAGATGAAAAATTTTTGCGGTAAAATCCCGTTTTCTGCCCCGAAAGCAGGCTTTTTTTGCCCCTCCGTATCGGGAGGAAGGGGCACATCCTCCAAAAAACCTCTTCCAGAAGGTCTTTCAGGCCCCACATTTCGGCCCATCTTTGTATCTCGGAAGGTGACAACATCGGGGAAGGCAACGCGAAAAAAATACTCAGAAGAACAAATTAATATTTCCTTCATTAGTGCCACCGAACGCCATCTGGAGCAGGTTAAATTTTTGACGCATACAGGTTTTTCCAAAAGGGGCATATTCCTTTTTGACAGAAAGTGCCTCACGGAGCTATGAATTGCAGCCCGGCGATATGTTGTCAGACCAGACGTCTGACAATTTTGTAAATCGCATTCCTAAATGTTCCCGGAGTCAGACGTTATGATAGAAGGCAGCCAGAACGCCGCCACGGAAAGTGTCGGCCCCTCGAAAACTCAACATTTCCCTGAGCATACCCCCGATCCCGTAACATCCTCTGCGCTTCCGGCCGATGAGCTGGCGCGTGAACAGGCTCTGGCTCAGGCCCTGGTGGAGGAAAAGGACAGCGAGAGCCGAACCCGTCACTATTCCGGCCCGTGGGCGTATATCATATCCCTTATGGCGCTAGCCTTTTCCCTGTTTCAGCTTGCGGCTTCAACCTTCTGGACTCTGGATGCCATCACCCTGCGGGCGATACATATTCTTTTTCTGTTGACGCTCTCGTTTCTGCTGTATCCCGCGTTGCGTCGCGAGCGGCGTCAGCGTCGCGCTCCCACGCTCTATGACGCGCTGTGCATTTGCGCGGGCGTTTTCTCCTTCGGCTATCTTATTCTCAACTATACGAACATCACGTTGCGCGGAGGCTGGTTTGAACCCATAGACTATGTGGTGGCTTCCGTAGGACTGGTGATCTGTTTTGAAATGGCGCGCAGGGTTGTGGGAAACCTTGCCGCTCTGGCGCTGGTCTTTCTTGCCTATAATTTCTTCGGATATCTGATTCCCGGAGCTTTCGGTCACCCCGGCTACAGCTGGAACCGGGTTGTCGAGCATATGTTCTGGGGCAGTCAGGGGCTGCTCGGGGTCGGCGTAGGGGTCTCCGCGACCTATATTTTCCTGTTCGTCCTGTTCGGCGCCTTTCTGAAGTACAGCGGATTCAGCGATTTCATCAACGATCTTGCCCTGACGCTGGTGGGGCGTACCGCAGGTGGCCCGGCCAAGGTTTCGGTTATCGCCAGCGCGCTTATGGGCATGATCAACGGCAGTGCGCTGGCCAATGTGGCCACGACAGGAGCCATCACCATTCCGCTCATGAAAAAAACCGGCTACAAGGCGGAATTTGCCGGAGCGGTGGAAGCCGTGGCATCCACGGGCGGGCAGTTCGCGCCGCCGATCATGGGAGCGGTAGGCTTCATCATGGCGGAATTTCTCGGCGTGCCCTATACCACCGTCATGCTGGCAGCGGCCATTCCCGCCTTTCTTTATTATTTCACCCTGCTTATGGCCGTGCATTTCGAAGCGCGCAAGCTCGGACTCAAGGGACTTTCCAAGGAAAATATCCCGAACGCGGCAAAAGTGCTGAAAGAACGCGGGCACCTGCTTCTGCCGCTGATTGCGCTCATGGCGCTGCTGTTCATGGGATATACGCCCCTGTTTGCCGCAGCACTTTCCATTGCCGTCACGGTTGTCGCATCCTGGCTTTCTCCGCGAACCCGCATGACGCCGGCCATTATTCTCAAGGCAATGGAAGAAGGAGCCCGCGGCGCGGTGGGCGTGGGTGCGGCCTGTGTGATCATCGGCGTGATCATCGGCACAGTATCCCTGACGGGACTCGGCCTGACCTTCGGTTATGAGATTCTGAAATTTGTCGGCAAGGATCAGATGTATATAGGCGGGCTGTTCGTCATGATCATGAGTACCATTCTGGGCATGGGCGTGCCCGGCGTGGCGGCGTATGTCATTGTGGCGGCCGTGGCTGTTCCCGTACTTACGGGAGTCGGTGTACAGCCCCTCGCAGCGCATATGTTCTGTCTCTTCTATGCCTGCCTTTCCAACATCACGCCGCCTGTGGCCATGTCCTCCTATGTGGCCGCAGGCATTGCCCGTTCCAACGAAACGAAAACCTCGCTCATTGCCATGCGACTCGGGCTGACGGGCTTCATCCTGCCTTTCTTTTTCCTCAACAATCCGCTGCTCCTGTATGCGCCGGGACATTCCGGCATAGCCACCATATGGGCCTTCATCACGGCGACGTTCGGCGTCAGCGCGCTTGCGGCCGGACTGGAAGGCTGGCTGTTCACACGATGCAACCCCGTCATGCGCCTCATGCTGCTGGCGGCGGCTTTTCTCGCCATCGACCCGGGACTGCTCACGGACGCCGTGGGTCTGGGCCTGATCTGTATAGTTTGCGTATGGAACTGGTACGTTTCCCGCGCACAAACCTCATCAAACGGAGTCATGTCATGAAACACATCATCAGTACCGCTGCTGCTCTGGCTCTGACCTGCGCCCTGGGTCTGGGCCAGGCTGCGGCCGCAGACCGCCCGAAAGTCAATATTGCCTTCCCCACGGCGGCAACGACCGGCGCGCTTTATCCGCTGGGAGCCGGAATCGCCAATCTGTGGAATACGAAGCTGCCCTATGTCACAGCCCGTGCGCAGGCTTCGAACGGCGGCATCCAGAACCTGAACTTGCTCAAGGCGGGTGACGCGCAGGTTTCCTTCGCTGTTTCCAGCATTACCTATGAAGCCCTGCACGGACAGCGAGGCTTCAAGGATCGCGCCTATGAAGGCGTTCGCGTTCTCGCCGGACTGTACTATAACCCCAATCAGGTTGTCGCACGGGGCGACAGCGGCGTGAAAAGTCTGGCGGACTTCAAGGGCAAGAGTTTCGCTCCAGGTGCGGCCGGAGGCACGACGGAAGTGGAATCCCGTATCCACTTCACGGCCGCAGGCCTGAACTATCCGGACGATCTCAAGGCCCATTTCGTGGGCTTTACCGAATCCATCGACCTGATGCGCAACAAGCAGCTTGACGGCGTATGGATCATGGCCGGCATGCCTACGGCTGCCGTGACGGAAATGTGTTCCACTGCCGACGGCAAGCTGATCAGCATTGACGACGATACCATTGCCAAGGTGCAGGCCGAATATCCCTGGTATGCCAAAATTCAGATCCCGGCCGGCACCTATGACGGCCAGACCGAACCCGTGCAGACTACGGCCGTGAAGATGCTGCTGCTGACCGACGCCTCCATGCCCGAAGACGTCGTCTATGATCTGACCAAAACCTTCTGGGAAAATCTGCCCGAACTCGGACAGGCCCACGCAGTCATGAAGACCGTCACACCCGACATGGCCGTGACGGATCTTTCCGGTATTCCCCTGCATCCCGGTGCGGAAAAGTATTACCGTGAAGTCGGCCTGCTGAAATAAGTCCGGCACGAAACCGATACCCATATGAAAAGGCCGCTGCATGACAGCGGCCTTTTCATATTCTGACGTGAGCTTTCCCGGAAGAACGCAGGTGTCGATATATATCCGGCAGGGTATCCCGGCAGCTATTCTTCCACATCATGCAGTTCATGCAGGACGGCATGCCCCTGCGCCAGACTTGCGGGAACATCCAGTATGCGCTGATTACGGGAACCGCGAAAGCGCAAGGTCAGCGTTCTTTCGTTCAACAAAAAGGGGCCGTCTACCAGGATATCCAGTTCATTGAGCAGCGCCTTTTTTTCAGGATCGGCGCAGATCTGATCGTAGGTATAGCCGCTGAACGCGGTCAGATTATAGCCTCGGGCGTGAAGTTCCTTTGCCAGCAGAAGCAGAGACCGGGGCTGACAGAAGGGCTCTCCTCCGCTGAAGGTGACTCCGCGCGTGATGGGATTTTTTTCCACATCTGCCAGAATCCGGGCCAGAGATACGTCACGCCCCCCGGAAAAACCGTGCGTTTCCGGGTTATGACAGCCCGGACAGCCATGCGGACAGCCCTGCGTGAACAGCACATAGCGCAGCCCCGGGCCGTCCACAATGGACTCTTCCACCGTTCCCGCAATACGCAGCACGGTATGCTCCAGCATGTATTCTTTATCCTGAATATGCGGCTCTTTCCGACTCAAACCATTTTTTTTCTCTGCCGACATGTCATCCCGCCATGCTTCAGAAAGAAAACTTTTTCCAATAAAGCAGAAAAGATATTCTCGAATTTACGGAAATACGCCCAGTCCGGCCCCGTCCAGCGAAGGTCAGATGCTGTCCGGGAACAGGTAAATCGGACGTATACTGCTGAAAAAATAAAAGCCGCACGAAGTGTCTGGCTTCGTGCGGCAGATAGTATATCTCTCCGCTCATGCCGCTGCAAGCGGCTCCGGCAGAATGGAGAAGTCGCCTAAGCGGCGGGTTCTTCCGCTTCCTGCTGTTCGGAGAGTACGGCCACCACGGTGAAGTCGTTCTTGTACACGACCTTGACGCCTTCGGGCAGGACGAGTCCGGAAGCACGGATGCTGCTGTTCAGACCCAGATCGGTCACGTTCACGGAAAGCTTGCGGGGCATATCCTGCGGTTTGGCCTGCAGAGTCACGCGTTCGCGATAGGTTTCCAGCGTGCCGCCGAGCTTCACACCCTTGGAAGTACCGACGAATTCCAGCGGCACGTCCACCTTGATTTCCTTGTTCAGATCGACGCCGAAGAAATCCACATGGGTGAACACGCCCTTCACGGGATGATACTGGGCGTCCCACACGAACACGGGATGCACGGTCTTGGTGCCGTTGTCGTCAATTTCCAGATTGAAGACATTGGTGCGGCCGACCTGTTCATAAATCTTGCTCAGAGGCAGCGCGGGCATCTGCACGGGCACGTTGGTGCCGTCGGAAGCATAGTAAACGCCGGGCACAAGAGACTCGACGCGCAGACGGCGGTTGGCGCCCTTGCCAAAGGCAGTGCGCTTCTGAACGGAAAGGGTTTTCAACTCGGACATGATACTTTTCTCCTTAATGTTACCCCGATTCCCCGGAGTGACTTACCGGAGGTTTCGCGGTGCGATTATCGTCTTGACGCGGGCGCGCCGTTCCTAGAAATGGAACAGTGCGCTCACGGAAGATCCGTCATGAATGTTGCGGATACTCTTGGCCAGAATACCGGCCACGGAGGCGACATGCAGCTTGTCGCACTTGCCTTCGCGCTCGCCGAGGGGAATGGTGTCGGTGATCACCACTTCCTCAAAGGGAGCGTCGTTGAGACGCTGACAGGCCGGCCCGGACAGCACGCCGTGCGTGGCGCAGGCCCGTACTTCCGCCGCTCCGTTCTGGAGCAGCACTTCCGCAGCCGCACAGATGGTTCCGGCGGTGTCGATCATATCGTCCACCAGAATGGCCACCTTGCCCTGCACATCCCCGATGACGTTCATTTCCGCAACCTGGTTGGGACGGTCGCGACGCTTGTCGATGACCGCAAGGCTTGCGTCCATCATCTTGGCAAAGGCCCTCGCGCGTTCCACGCCGCCGGCATCCGGCGAAACCATGACGATATCGCCGCGCAGGTGGCGGAACTGCTGGAGCAGCACAGGGCTGGCATAAAGATTGTCCACCGGGCAGTTGAAAAAGCCCTGAATCTGTCCGGCATGAAGATCCATGGTGACGATGCGCTGCGCGCCGGCCACTCCGAGGAAATCCGCCGTGACCTTTGCGCTGATGGGCGCACGGGGACTCACCTTGCGATCCTGTCTGGCGTAGCCGTAATAGGGAATGACCGCCGTGATCCGGCTGGCGCTGGCGCGCTTCAGTGCATCCAGCATCAGGCAGAGCTGCATGAAATTGTAATTGGACGGGGCACAGGTGGGCTGAATGACAAAGACGTCATGCCCACGCACACTGGCACCGATTTCGATGCGGATTTCGCCGTCGCTGAAAGTCTCGCACAGGCTGGGCGTGAGAGAACATCCCAGATGGTCACAAATATCGAGTGCCAGCTGAGGATTGGCCGTACCGGTGAGGATTTTAAGATCGCCGTACATGCTGAACGCCTTTCGGGCTGAAGTTTCGTCACCTGAAACATCCGCAACGCGCTCCGCCTCGGGGACAGGGGGGACGGGGCGAAATGGCTGGGGCGGAAGGACTCGAACCTTCGAATGACGGAACCAAAACCCGTTGCCTTACCGCTTGGCGACGCCCCAGTGCTTTTATCCAGCCTTTGAAACGAGAGAAAACGGCCCGTACGCGGCGCATGGAGACTCACGATCCCGAATCCCGGCCATGAATGCCTGCGCGGTTTTTTTCTCATGAAAAAAGCCGAACAGAGAGGAGCCGGTTCCGCTCATACCCGCAGCAAAGGCTCCTTCCCGGAGCAGCAGCGTCTTGAGTTGGGCCAGCTCCGGCCACCGGGGAAACACGACGGACTCAAAATCGTTTTCCACTCGTAAAGGCGGAAAAAAAACTGAACGGCAATTTTTATCCGCACATGTCCCGTCTGTCAAGGTATCCGCAACATCATGGGAGACGGCAGGATGCGCCGCATCCCAGGCGGTATAGGCCCAGGCCGTATCAATATGTATGGGCGGACAAAGCAGTACCCCCCAGACTCCCGACAGAGGGGCAAGCCAGGGGCTGTCCGGAGGAAGGGGTGTCAGTTTTTCCCCGATTCCTTCCACAAGACAGGGCCGATCTTCAAGAAAAAAGGGGACATCGGTTCCGACGCGCAGGGCCAGACGGCGGAGGGCCTCGTCGCCCAGAGGGTGAGGATTATGTCGTTCCAGATAAAGCAGCATTGCCGCAGCGTCCGCACTGCCGCCGCCGAGGCCCGCACCGTGGGGCACGCCCTTGACAAGACGCAGTTCCAGCCCGGGCGCGAAGCCCGATGCTTCCGCATAGAGCTGCCATGCCCGCGTTACGGTATTGCGTTCGGGATCAATACCAGGTTCGTCGCAATGAAGCCGCAGCCCCTCGCCCCCCTCGCGCACGAGCATTTCGTCGGCGGGCTGCGTCAGAGGCAGAAAGAGGCTGAACAACGTATGATAGCCGTCGGGGCGGCGGTTCAGCAGGTACAGAAAAATATTTATCTTGCAGCCGGAGCGCAGTCTTTCCATAAAAATTCCTCTTTTTCTGGCAATATACGACTTTCCCCGGGTAAAAAAAAGCAAAAACGCCCATGTGCCGGATTCGGACTCTTTTCCTCTTCTCTGGATTTTTTCCAGAAAATTGATCACAGTGAAAAACCAGTTTACCGTGACGCCGCACAAGCTCCGTCGCACCTTTGCCCCTTCCAACTCCCGGAGGCCCCATGTTCAAAGCCAGCAGAATTTCCGCCTTCCTGTTGTTGTCGGCGCTGGTCCTGCCCGCGTTTCATCTCTCTTCCCCTGCCTGGGGCAAAACCCCGGCGGATACGCTGGTCATCGGCGTGGCCTCTGACCCCGCCGTGCTTGATCCCGCCGTCTCCAGCGACAATTTCGACTGGCGCGTCAGCTATCCCGCCTATGACCGACTGGTAAAATTCAAAGTCGTGAACGGAGAAGGCTCCACCGAAGTGGAACCCATGGCGGCCGAAAGCTGGACCGTCTCGGAAGACGGCAAAACCTGGACCTTCAAAATCCGTCCGGGCATCACCTTCTCCGACGGCTCTCCGCTGGATGCCGCGGCCGTCAAATTTTCCTTCGACAGACTCATGAAAATCGCCATGGGGCCGGCGGGCAATCTGGAATGTCTGGCCTCAACGGAAGCGCCCGACGCCTCTACCGTCGTATTCACGCTGAAATATCCCTTTGCGCCCTTCCTCCAGATTCTCGCCATCAACGGCTGTTCGATCATCAATCCTGCCGTGATGAAACACGAAAAGGACGGCGACATGGCCCGCGGCTGGCTGGCCGAGAATACGGACGGTTCCGGCCCCTTCACGCTGCGCCAGTGGAAGCGGGGCGAACGCCTGATCATGGAAGCCCGGCCCGGATACTGGGGCGGAGAGCCGAAAATCAAGCGCGTCATCCTGCGGCCCATGCGCGAAGCTTCCGACCGACGGCTTGCCCTTGAAAAGGGCGATATCGACATCACCGAATCCATCCTCATGGATCAGCTCCCCGCACTGGAAAAAAATCCCGATGTGGCCGTGCGCCGCTATGACGGACAGTTTGTGGAATATGTGTACGTCAACAACACCCGCCCGACACTTTCCGACAAACGGGTACGTCAGGCCCTCAACTACGCCGTGGATTTCAAGGGGATCATCGACTTCGTGCTTCAGGGCAACGGAGATCAGGCCATAAGCCCCATTCCCAAAGGCATGTGGGGACATGACGACAAGGCGTTCCGCTATGAACGCAATCCGGAAAAAGCCCGCGCCCTGCTGGCCGAAGCAGGGGTGAAGGATCTTTCCCTTACGCTGATCTATTCCGAACGCCGCGCGGTATGGGAACAGATAGCCACCATTCTGCAAAGCAATTTTGCGGATATCGGCGTCAAACTTGATCTCGTGCTGCTCTCCAACGCCACGCTGCGCGACCGTATGGGTAACGGGGACTTCGATCTCTGCCTCGGCGCATGGAGTCCGGATTTTGCCGACCCGTACATGTTCGCCAACCTCTGGTATGATTCCGCCAACGCGGGCATGGCCGGCAACCGCTCCTTCTATTCCAATCCGAAAGTGGACGACCTGCTGCGCAAGGCGGCCCGCTCCACAAATCAGGCCGAGCGCGTCGATCTGTACAAGCAGGTTCAGGATATCGTGATCGACGACGCAGCCTACATCCTGCTCTATCAGCTCAAGGCCGTCGTCCCCATGCGTACCAACGTCAAGGGCTTTGTGTTCAACCCCATGCTTGAATCCATGTACAACATTGAAAGCATGTGGAAAGAATAGGAGTCTCACGGAAAAGGGAAGGGGCCGACCTCTTCCCTTTTTCACAAATTTCGCCCGACACGCGCCGTAGCGGCTTGCCGGCGGAACAGGCCCCCATTGTTGCACCGTCCATTTTGAACCTCTTTCCCGGGCGGAAGGCTATCCGAAAATTGTCTCTCATCCCGAAGGCTTCCCATGTCCCTCAGTTCTTTCATCATCAGACGCATTCTGGCTGTGATTCCGGTACTGTTCGGAGTAACGCTGTGCGTCTTTCTGCTTTCGCACGCCATTCCCGGAGATCCCGCCTCCATGATGGCAGGGGAAAAGGCCAGCGAGGAAACCATTGAACGCATCAGGATACAGTACGGACTGGATCGCCCTCTGTACGAGCAGTATTTCAAATATATGGGAGACCTGCTGCGCGGCGATCTGGGCATGTCCCTGCGCAATCAGCGTCCGGTGCTGGACGATCTGCGCGATCATGTTCCGGCCACACTGGAACTGGCGCTGGCAGCCATGCTGCTCTGTCTGGTCGTCGGCATCCCGCTCGGCGTGCTGGCGGCGGTAAAGCGCGATCGACTTGCGGATCATCTGACCCGCGTCTTCTCCGTCATCGGCGTGTCCACGCCGGTATTCTGGCTGGGACTCATGCTGCTGCTGATTTTCTACCGCGATCTGGGTATTCTCCCCGGTTCCGGACGGCTGGATATCTACACCATCGAGCCGCCCTCCGTAACGGGCATGTACACGCTGGACGCGCTGATTAGCGGCGACATGGAAGCCTTTCGCGATGCGCTGGCCCATCTGATTCTGCCCGCATTCTGCCTCGGCTACATCTATCTGGCCATCATCACCCGCATCGTGCGTTCCAGTATGCTGCACTCCCTTGAACAGGATTATGTGACAACGGCCCGGGCCAACGGCCTTTCCGAGGCACGGGTCATAGGGCTGCACGCTCTGCGTAATTCGCTTATTCCCACCATCACCATCGCCGGGCTGTCCATGGGCGAACTCATGGGCGGAGCCATTCTTACGGAAACCATCTTCGACTGGCCGGGCATGGGTAAATATGTGGTGGATTCGGTCAATGCGCTGGACTTTCCCGCCATCATGGGCTTCACTCTGGTTGTGGCTCTGGCCTATATTCTCATTAATCTCTGCGTGGACGTTCTGTATGCCGTGATCAACCCGCAAATCAGATACAGGAGCGGATCATGAGCCTTTTTTCTCTCCGCTCCGGCGTATTGGCCACGCTGCTGCGTAATCCTTCCGCCGTGATCGGCGCGCTGATCATCATCTTGGTAGCCCTTATGGCTATTCTCGCACCCTGGATCGCTCCCTACGATCCCATCAGCATCAATCTTGCGGATCGGCTCTCTCCGCCCTCCCCGCAGCACTGGTTCGGGGCGGACGAGCTGGGAAGGGATATTCTGAGCCGGATTATGCACGGCGCACGCGTTTCGCTGATCATCGGCCTGGTGGTGATCGCCATAGCAGGCGGACTCGGAACTCTGCTCGGCGCAACGGCCGGCTATCTCGGCGGCAAGGCGGATAATCTGATCATGCGCGTGATGGATGTTATCCTCTCCTTCCCCTCGCTGGTGCTTGCCCTTTCTCTGGCCGCCGCTCTGGGGCCCAGTCTTCGCAATGCCATTCTGGCCGTGGCCTTCGTCCAGATTCCTAAATTCGCCCGTCTGGCCCGGGGGGAAGCCCTGGCCCTGCGCGAAGCCCTGTTCATCAAGGCTGCGCGCGTTTCCGGCTTCCGTGCGCCGTGGATTATCCTGCATCATGTCATCCCCAACTGCATGGGGCCGATCATGGTACTCGCCACTCTGACCATCGGCGACACCATACTTGTCGCCGCATCTCTCAGCTTCATCGGTCTGGGCGCGCAGCCGCCCACCCCGGAATGGGGAGCCATGGTCAGCACCGGACGCAAGTTTCTGCTCGATCAATGGTGGTATCCCACCTTTCCCGGCCTGTTCATCATGCTTACCGTGATCGGGTTCAACATTCTGGGCGACGCCCTGCGCGACGCGCTCGATCCGCGCATGAGGGGAAGAAAATGACGGAAAACCGGATTGAGGAGAAAAGTCCTCTGCTCTCTTTTGATCATTTTTCCCTGCGCTTTGCCGGCCCGGAAGGCGTCAGTCATGTGCTGGACGATATCAGTCTGGATATTATGCCCGGTGAAATTCTCGGTCTGGTAGGGGAATCGGGATGCGGCAAGTCCGTACTGGCCCGCTCTGTTCTGCGCCTGCTGCCCTCTCCTCCCGCTCTGCCTTCCGGGCGTATTCTGTTTCGGGGCGAAGATCTGCTGACGCTCTCCTCCCGCAGGATGCGCTCCGTGCGCGGAGGCGAAATATCCATGATATTTCAGGAGCCGATGACCAGCCTCAACCCCGTGTTCACCGTAGGCGCCCAGATGACGGAGGTGCTGCGCCTGCATCGCGGACTCTCCCGGAAAGAAGCCCGCCGTCTGGCGGCGGACATGCTGCGCCGGGTACGCATGCCGGATCCGGAAGCGACGCTGAACAAATATCCGCATGAACTGTCCGGAGGTATGCGCCAGCGCGTCATGATCGCCATGGAACTTTCCTGCGATCCTGTGCTGCTTATGGCGGACGAACCCACGACGGCACTGGATGTGACTGTTCAGGGTCAGGTTCTGGCCCTGCTGGCGGAACTGACACGCGAACAGCATGCGAGTACGCTGTTCATCACCCATGATATGGGCGTTGTGGCCCAGCTTTGCGAAAGAGTGGCCGTCATGTACGCCGGAACGCTGGTGGAACTTGCTCCGGCGGACGAGCTGTTCCGCAGGCCGCTGCATCCCTACACTCGGGGGCTCATCGCTGCGATTCCACGTCTGGAAGGTTCGACGGACAAAGCTCTGCCTCATATACCCGGCAACGTGCCCGATCTGCGCACGCCGCCCACCGGCTGCCGCTTCCATCCACGCTGCGCTCTCAGTACCGAAATATGCCGGACACAGAAACCGGAAATGCGCAGCTTCGGCAGTCGCGGCGCAGCCTGTCACCACCTCGACGCCGGAACGGAGGAAGCAAGTCATGACTGACGCATCGCTGGAACTGCGCGAACTGTGCAAGCGATTTCTGCTGGGCGGAGGTCTTTTCTCGCCCAAAAAAGAACTGCACGCCGTAAATAACGTAAGCCTTCTGCTTCCTCCGGGGCAGACTCTCGGTCTGGTAGGAGAATCCGGCTGCGGAAAATCCACGCTGGGCAACATGATACTGGGGCTGCTGGAACCGGATGAAGGCGATATTCTGTACGGAGAAAGCCCGATACGAACACTGCGGGAAGAAGGACGCGCCCCACGCATACAGGCCGTATTTCAGGATCCTTTCTCATCCCTTGATCCGCGTATGACCGTAGAAAAAATCGTCACCTCCCCTCTGCTGCTGGATCGCACGCTGACCCGCGCGCAACGGGAGGATCGGGCACGCGGCATTCTGGCGGAAGTCGGCCTCGGCGAGGGGCATCTCTCCCGCTATCCTCATGAGTTTTCCGGAGGTCAGAGGCAGCGCATAGGCATCGCGCGGGCTCTGGCTCCTCAACCCGACATCATCGTCATGGACGAGCCGACTTCCGCGCTGGATGTCTCGGTTCAGGCCCAGATTCTCGACCTTATCCGGGAACTTCAGGCCCGCCATGGGTACGCCTATCTGTTCATTTCCCACGATCTGGCCGTCGTACGTCATGTCAGCCATCAGGTTGCGGTAATGTATCTCGGCTTTGTTGTCGAACATGCCTCCTGCGCGGATCTGTTTCGCAGGCCCCTGCATCCCTATACCAGAGCGCTCATGGCCTGTGCGCCCGAACCCGATCCGACGCGACGCAAGCGGCTCGACGTGCTGGAAGGCGACGTGCCCAGCCCCGTGCATCTGCCCGCAGGCTGCCCCTTTGCCCCACGTTGCGCCGAAGCCGAGGCGCGATGCGCTGCGGAACGCCCCGCGCTGAAAGAGGTCGGCCCCGGACATACCGTGCGTTGTCACAAACAGGGCAGTTCCCTCTTTCAGGAAGCCCGGACAGAAGCTGTTGCCGGCTGATATCGCCGAAGGCTGCAAGATCCGTTTTCCCGAAAAATACCGGAAAGAGCCACACGCTTCTGCACCTTCAAGGCTTATAGCGGCAACCGCGTCCGGCCCTCCGATTTTCGGAAGCAGATCAGGCTCTCCCGGCGTTCATCGTGCGCCGCGCCGGTCATTCCCGGTCTGCTGATAATAACGGCTCTTCGCATCGTACATCCGCTGCTCCGCCTCGCTGATCAGCTTCTGAACCGGAGTTTCTCCGGCACTCCAGCCCATGCCGCAGGAAACGTGATAACCTTTTGCCTCAATATCCCGCTCCACGCGTTCCAGCCGCCGCCGTATCTCTTCCTCTGCCTCATTCAGAACAAAGACCACAAATTCGTCTCCGCCGATACGGTAGGTATGTTCCTCACCGAACTCCCGTTTCAACGTACCGGCGATATAACGCAGCATGCGGTCGCCTTCCGCGTGCCCCGCGCTGTTATTAAGTTCATGCAGACCGTTTGCATCAATATAAATGCAGGCCAGAGGAACAGATTGCAGACGAGCGTATTCAGGGACATTGCTCTGAAAACTGTTGCGGTTCAACAGCCCGGTCAGGTAGTCAATCATCCCCATTTCCCTGATTTTCTGATGGAATTTCATATTGTGAAACGCCATGGAAAAACTCAGGGCGACGTTTTTCAGACAATCAGCGTTTTCATAAACGCTGCGCATGTTTGCCACGCCAAGCACTCCGATGGGAAACCCTTCCGCACTCTCGACAGGCGTGGCCATGATGGTTCCGGCATCCCTGCGGCACAGCCGGGAACACTCCTCCAGCACGTCCGCAGAAAGCCGATCGTCCGCAGCCCCGCGGCCGCTTCTCATAAGAAGGATATGTCCTTTCTGCCGAAGAGCTTCATACAGCTTCGGGCAAAGCCCCTCCGGCCCTGATCCGTTTTCCTCCGTTCCCTTCACCGCACCCTGATCCGTCCATACGCGGGGGATACCCCCCCGCTCCCATGCAAAAATTATAAAAAACGCCCATTCGGCATCCATCATATCCGCAACTTTCATCAGAGCCTCCCCGAGGCGTGCGGATATTCTGTGTGCATCAAACAGCGTCTTTTCCACTGCAAACATACTGCGAACCTGCCGCAGCAGCATTTCCTTCTCTTTCGTCTGTTTCCTGGCCTTGGCAAGCATCCAGGCAAAATACGCAGCGCAGACAACAAAAACAAATGCCGTCAGAATATAGAAGATGAGCCGTACCTGTTCTGCACTCCGGAATACGACGCTTTCCGGAGCCGAGAGTATGACAACCCAGTGATTGACACCCACGGGTTCGTAATGGGCATACAAATACTCTCCGGTGGTCCTGGACAGGAAGGCGATATTTCCGCTTCTGCCCTCCATAAAATCTGTCCGTACTTTTTCATAACTGTAACCGGGCTTTGCCTTGCGTGAACCCAGAGCTTCCATGCTGCTCAACGTCTTATGCCATGTGTCCACAAGAAACTTTCCGCTCTTCCCCTCAACCAGATAAATGTAGGACTGCCTGCCGAAAGCCCATGTGTTGTACTGCTGCGGCAGCTTCTCCACATCGGTGACGCCGATGAGCAGGGCCTCAATGTTACCGTCTTTCCAGATCGGCACATAGGTGCGCAGCACCAGTTTGCCGCTCCCGTCTATATCCTCGGCCAGATCGGAAATATGAATTTCCGGCCGTGCATTTTCCAGAAAACTCAGACGTCCCTTTACGTCAAACCATTTGCCGTTGTTGCTCAGAAGCCTGTCGCCCGGAAACAGAATCTCCAGGCGGGATATCATGCACGACGGTCCGAAAGAAGAAAGTATACGCTGTGTTTCCGGGGAATCCACAGCAGGGAATCCGCCTATTATCTGCGCAATCCCCCTCAGCAGTACATGTCCCCGAAGAACATGGGCCCGGATATCTCCTCCCAGCTCGAGCGTAGCTGCACGCAGGATCTGAAAGCCCTCCTTCATCGCCAGATCATACAGAATCTTTGAAGCTGTCGTCAGACCACAGCCCAGAAACAGCAGAAGGAGAATCGTGGCACTCCAGTTTCTGTTCCATGCCTTTCGCACGTTTTTCACAACTTGCTTCAACAGCTTCATATACTATTTATGAGCTTACGGCCCGGATATACGTGAAAATGGGGCAGAAAAGGCCTCTCTTCTTCATAGAGAAAATCAGAAAAACTCATTTCCGAAAGGCGTTCTCAGACGTTCAGCCTCCCCCGCAAGTCTTCAAGCTTTTCGATGCCCAGCTTCTGACACAGTGCAGGGAGCTCATCCACAATGCGGAAGGCAGCGGAAGGATCGCTGAAATTGGCCGTTCCCACCTGTACTGCATGAGCCCCCACAAGAATGTATTCCAGCACATCCCGGGCGGAGGAAATCCCGCCAAGTCCGATTACGGGAATATGTACGGCTCTGCTGACCTGCCATACGCAGCGCAGCCCCACGGGCTTAACCGCCGGTCCGGACAGCCCTCCAACAATATTTGCCAGAAGTGGAATGCGCCGTTCAAGATCCACGGCCATGCCGGATACGGTATTGATGCAGGAGATCATATCCGCTCCGGCATCCTCCACGGCTCTGGCAATGAGCGTGATATCCGTGACGTTCGGAGACAGTTTGACCATCACCGGTTTGGAGCCTGAACGCCGCTTCACGGCCTCGGTGACCTTTGCAGCCATAGCCGGATCCTGACCGAACAGCACGCCGCCTTCATGCACATTGGGGCAGGAAATATTCACTTCCAGCGCAGCCACCCCGGCTTCTTCGGCCAATATGCCGGCCAGTTCGCCGAAGTCTTCCGCACAGGAAGCATAAATATTGGCAATGACCGGCACATCCTGCCAGGGCAGCGCAGGCAGCTTACGCCTGATGAAGGCTTCCACGCCGTCGTTCTGGAGGCCGACGGCGTTAAGCATGCCGGAAGGCGTTTCCGCCACGCGGGGGACGGGATTGCCTTCCCGCGGACGCAGGGAAAGCCCCTTCACCACAATGGCTCCCAGACGGGAGATATTACCGTACGGCATGAACTCCGCCCCGTACCCGAAGGTTCCGGAAGCCGTCATGACCGGATTTTTCAGAGTCAGCGCGCGCACGCCTTCACGCCCGACCGGATGCAGCTTGACTTCCATGTCCATCGGATCAGGCTCCTGCTTTGAGGTCAATGTCTTCCGCCCAGAAAACCGGGCCGCTGGTACAGGTCTGCACGGGCAGGCCCGCCTTTTCGGCATCGGCCCAGTGCATGGAAGTACGCGTTACGCAACCGAGGCAGGCGCCCACGCCGCAGGCCATACGCTGTTCCAGCGAAAGCTGCGTAGGCAGGCCTATTTCCAGCGCGTATTCCCAGATCATGCGCAGAAACGGCATGGGCCCGCAGGCCAGAGCCAGACCGTCCTTGCTGCGGCAGGCTTTCATGCGCGCGCGGATCATATCCTGAAACACGGGAATGTCCGCAGGCTTACGCTCGCGGAAATGCTCCACGTCTATCATCTGGGAAAGGCTGTCCATGGGATAGCAGTCGGAAATCTGCCTGTGTCCGAACAACATGGAAAGCTGTTCGGGCGAAGGATGCCGATCTGCATACCCGTAAAAGGGAGCAATGCCTATTCCTCCGGCCAGAAGCAGCGTTGGACGACCGGCTTCAACGGCAAATCCCGTACCCAGCGGTCCCCATATGGTTACCTTGTCGCCGGAAACCAGTCTGGCAATACGTTCCGTGCCCCGTCCCACCACCTGATAAAACAGCACAAGACTCTGCGGCGACACTCTGCTGATGGAAAAGGGACGCGCCCAGGTCAGCTCCGACCCCCAGTTCCGGGGCCGAAGCATCACGAACTGACCGGGCGCCCAGTCCACCCAGCCGGGATTTTCCAGCATAAGGGCGAAAAATCCCGGTTCGCCCGGCTGGCTGAAGGGAACATTGTCCGCGACCGTCAACTCGGTCCGGGCTGGCGAAATCATGGCAACCTCCGAAACAGGAAACGAAATTTTCAGAGCAGTCCCCGTCCGCACGCAGAAAACGCGAAAGCACGCTGCACAGCGTGCGGGCTGCTTTACCCCGAAAGTACATTTTCAGGAATAGCTCTCATGTTTCACATGGTCAAGGGAAGGCTATTCTTCAGTTCAATACTCCTTACAGTTCCACAGGCACAAAGCGGAATGTATCCACGTCGAACAGGCCGCGGGCTGTAATTTTAAGGTGAGGAATCACGGGAAGAGCAAGAAAACTCAGACTCATAAAGGCGTCCGCCTGCTCCGAGACATGAAGATGTTCATGTGCGAGCCGTATGAAGCCGCTCAGGACTTCCGCCACGCGGGAAGCAGGCTCTTCGCTCATCAAACCGCCGACGGGCAGAGGCAAACTGCCCAGAATTTTTCCCCGGGCAACCAGCACCACGCCTCCCCCGATACGGGCAATTTCCTTTACGGCCAGCAGCATATCCGCATCGTCATCCCCGGCCACAACAATATTATGGGAATCATGGGCAATAGTCGTGGCAACTGCTCCGCCGGACAGGCCATAACTTCCATCCAGCAGGCCCAGACCGATCTTGCCGCTGGCGTGGTGGCGTTCAAGCACGGCAACCTTGTTCATGCCCGGATTGCGTGCAATATCGAACAGTCCGTCTTCTCCGACACAGACATTCATCTCCCGACACTCGGTAATCAGAGAATGCGGCTTCAGGGAAATCACCCGGGCTTTGCCCGAAGGCACACGCAGTTCAAAGGGACGCTCCGGCAGAGGAGCCAGGCAGACGCTGCGGCGCAGTTCGCCGGGATCAAGAGCGGACAGCGTCCGGCACATGACGCCGTTTTCCGCAATCAGTTCGCCTTCCGACCAGACCCGGAGCGGACGGAAATTCTGAAGATCGTCCACCAGCACAAGATCGGCACGAAGTCCCGGCGCAATACCTCCACGATCCTTCAGTCCGTAACATTCCGCCGCATTGATCGTAGCCATGCGCACGGCGGTCATGGGATCCAGTCCGGCCGCCACGGCAATGCGCAGATGGCTGTCCATATGCCCGCGGTTCAGAATATCAGCAGCCTGCCGATCGTCCGTACAGAACAGACAGCGGCGGGCATTTTCCGGCGTGACTCCAGGCAGCAGATGCAGCAGATCCCGCGCGGCAGATCCTTCGCGCAGCAGCACATACATGCCGCGGCGAATGCGCTCCCGCAGCTCTTCCACCGTGGTACACTCATGATCCGTACCTACCCCTGCCGCACAGAACACATCCAGATCCTTCCCCAACAGTCCCGGACTGTGCCCGTCCACCTGTTTGCCGTGAGCCCGCGCGTCCCGGATTTTCTGCAACACATCGGCGTCGCCGCCAAGCACACCGGGGACGTTCATCATCTCACCCAGCCCGCCGACGCCATCTTCCTCCAGAAGTCCGGCCAGATCCGCCGCCGTAAGAACCGCCCCCGCATCTTCCACGGGCAGAGCAGGAACGCAGGAAGGCAGCATAATCCGCACATCCAGAGGCAGCAGACGCGAAGCTTCCAGCATATAACGGATGCCCTCCAACCCTTTGACGTTGGCTATTTCATGAGGGTCCGCAATAATCGTGGTCGTTCCCCGGGGCATAACCAGTTCTGCAAAACGGGCCGGGCAAAGCATGGAAGATTCAATATGCACATGGCCGTCAATAAGCCCGGGAAGCAGATACCGTCCCTCCGCGTCCAGCACTTCGCGGGCAGGCATTTCGGAAAAACCGAGAATACGCCCCTTTCCCACGCACACGGAGGAAGAAAAAAATTCGCCGCTGAATACGTCTGCCACCAAAGCGTTGTCGATACGCAGATCGGCCGGCTCCCGGCCTGTCGCCTGCTCGAAAAAGCTGTCCATAACTCTCCCCTTTATTGCGGATATTCCGTTTCCGCAGAATATACGAGGAAGGGCGGAGGGGCAAACGGAGTCATACGGCGAAAACTGTACCCCTTTTTCAGAGTTCTTTTCAGACCAGACTTTTCAGAAAATGGTACAGACTTTCCTTTGATTCCGGCGCGAGGCGGGAAATAAGCTGCGCGATCTCCCTGTCCCGCTCCGGCGAATCGGGAAGCGTCGAGGAAGCTTTCAGCCGCCCGGCCAACAGATTGTATTTTTTGATTTTGGCGTACATGGTACTGAGCGGCATACCGAGGAAGGAGGCCGCCCGACGGATATTTCCGCCGTTGTTTTCCAACGCCTCGACCAGCAGTTTGCGTTCAAAGGAATCCTTGCGCCCGGCGACCCCCTCCGCAAACGTTTCCCCTTCCCGGGAGACGGAAAACGGAGGAACGGAAATTACGTCCCCGGGCTTTCAGCTTCCGATGATTTTTTTATGTTCCGAACACCTAGCTAACCTTCTGATTGAACCTTGATGGATACCAGAGCAATGTTTTTCCGCTCTCATAAGCAGGACTTTTCTGACGCTTAACCAGTTGCCATGCGGCAGAACATCCGTCACGACTTCCTTTTAGGCGGACACCTTGACGGATGTTCTCCGCATGACGCGGACTTAATCCCTGTTACCTTACATGAAGCGTGTCAGGAACATGGAGACCTCCGGTATGTAAGTAATGATAAGCAGCATGACAAGCATGGCGGCGAGCAGGGGAGCCGCTGCCACAGCAATACGCTCCGTGCGCTCATCAGAAATGGCTGCGGCCACGAACAAACTCTGCCCAACAGGAGGCGTGATGAAACCTATGGACAGATTGCAGACCATGATGACACCGAAATGGATGGGATCCACCCCAAGTTTGAGCATAAGGGGCATAAGTATGGGAGAAAGAATAAGGGTGGCGGATGCCGACTCCATGAGTGCGCCCACGATGAGCAGGAGTATGTTCACAATGAGGAGCATGACATACTTGTTCGAGGTAATGGTCATCATCCATTCAGAAAGCGCGTCAGGCACCTGCTCAATAGCCATGACATAGCCGAACACGCTGGCCATGGCCACAAGGAAGAGGACGGTGGCGGCAGTAACGGAGCTGTCAACCAGCGTCTCGACAAAATTTTCACGGGTAATTCCCTTAAGGACGAACATTCCAACCAGAAAGCCATACAGGGCCGCCACGCCGGCGGCCTCCGTAGGCGTCATGATGCCGCCATAGATCCCCCCAAGGATGATAATCGGCACCATAAGCGCATAGCGGGCATCCCATACGGCGCGACCAATCTCGCCCCATGTATAGACTTTATCTGCCCCTTTCCAGCCATTCTTTTTGGAGATCCACCATGCTGTCAGGCAGAGCAGCACGCAGGTGATGATCCCGGGCATTATGCCGCTTACAAAAAGTTTGCCGATGGATACGTTGGTAATGACGCCATAGAGGACAAAGGGGTTGCTGGGTGGAATCATAACGCCGATGGCGCTGGCACAGGCGACGATAGCCGCGGAAAAAGCTTTTGAATAGCCGCGTTCAACCATGGCGGGTATGGTGATCATGCCGATGGCGGCGCATGTGGCGATACCGGAACCGGAAATGGCGCCGAAGAAGGTACAGGCAATAACCGTGGCCATAGCCAGGCCCCCGGTACGCCGCCCGATCATCATATCAGCCAGGCCGATGAGCTGGCCGGAAAGGCCGCCCTTACCCATAAAAATACCGGCCAGCACGAAGAAAAATACGGCCAGCATGGGAAAAGAGTCCAGAGAATTATAGGCCGTCTGAGCAACGATGTTCAACTGCAGATAACCCGATGCGTGAACGGCAAGAGCGCCGGAAAGGCCCAGCACAACGGCAATGGGAATACCGAGAATCATGCCGCCGAACAAAGTGACCATGAGAACGAAGATGGTGCTGTGTTCAAAGCAGACAATGGGAACCGCTACAACGCCGAGAAATACGGCTGCCAGAAGGAGTTTGATCCAGCCTTCCTCCCGGACGAGTTTTAAGGTATCCTGAATGGTTCTTGCGCTTTGAGCCAGAAAACCGAAAAACAGCACGGAATAGGGAATCCAATATGGTATGCGGAGCGTGGCTGTCTGTTGCGGGAACTCGAACTGAAGCCGAATGAGACGCACAGCCAGAAACATGATGGTGACGGTAAGTATCAGAGTGGCGATGTTGTTGAACATCAGGATGAAATTATGGTACTTTTGAGGCACCAGCCAATCGATCAATGCCGTCATACGAATATTTTCACGCCGTTTGATAACAAGAGGAACGGCGAAATATGTACACCATATCAGACAAAACAGCGCGAGTTCCTCTACGGCGGAAGTATCCACGTTAAATTTGAACCATGTGCCAAGGATATAGCGGGTGAACACCTGATATGGAATGAGCAGGCATGCAAGTACGCAGGCTATGACTATGATGGGTTTTTCGGCGTTCTCATCCAGCCAGTGCAGGATCTTCCCGAACGTTGACATGGCGGACTCCTATACTAATGCGGTCAATGATTTCAATCCAGATGGCAATACATCTGATATGTGCGGCAACAGGAAGTATGGAAGAGGAAGACGCGGTCGACGCGGGAACGTCGACCGGTCAAAGGACTTAAAAGGACGCCGAATTTACTTCTGTACATCCTGAATGAGCTTTAAGAAGGCGGGGTCGATCTCCTTGGAGTATTCATCATACAGGGGCTGAATGGCCTTCATGATTTCAGCGCGTTCCGCGTCGGTAAGCTCAATGAACTTGACATTGTGCTGTTTGCAGTATTCCTCGCCCCTGAGTTCATATTCCTGGCTGAAATCCCATTCTTCCATTTGGGCCGCGCGTCCGGCGTCAATAATCATTTTCTGCTGTTCAGGTGTCAGGGCGTCGAACCTGGCCTTGTTCATGAACACAAAGATCTTGGCCATATTATGTCGGGTAAGCAGAAAACGGTCTGCAATTTCGGCATGATTGGCGGCCGCGAACGTTCCATAGTTGATGATTTCGCCGTCAACGGTGCCCTGCTGGAGAGCCGTATACACTTCTGTCCAGCCCACGGCGGTGGGGTTCATCGCCAGAGCATTCGCAAAGGCTCTTTCAAGAGGGGACATGGTCACGCGAACCTTGACGCCGCGCACACTGCCCAAATTTTCCACTTCGGAACGCGGGGTAAAAGCATAGCTGCGGAACGGCGTATCCAGCGTCATGACGAGCTTGAGGCCGACTTTCTGCGCCTCGCCGTCCACATACTTGTACAGAACACCACCATAGGGATCAAACGCCTCGAGGAATTGACGATTTTTGGAGGCATCAACAATATAGGGCAGATCAAAAGCAAGGATGGGCTTGATGAACAGATTAAGCTGACTCTGACCGACGAGACTGAAATCCAGCGACCCCTGCTGGGCCATTTCCGTAGCGACACGGTCATTGCCGAGTACGCCGTTGTTCATTACGCGCACTTCAAATTCGCCGTTGGAAATCTCAGCCAGATGTTTGGCGAACTGCTCGCAGCCAAACGTGTAGTCATCGTTGGGACCGCCAGTGTTGGCTAGACGGAATATGGTTTTTGCTTCAGCTGCGGCGGGGAGGAAAAGAACAGCGGAAACCACAAGAGAGAGGCATGTGCGGACTATTGAGCGATAATTCATGGTATCTCCTTACCTTGCTGCGCCGGGGCGATTCCATGTCTCCCCGGCGCGGCTTGTGTTGGCTACAGTCTGGCCGCGGCGTCCCATCCTGATTCGATAGCCGTGCGGATGGTGCCCACGCTGTCGCAGTCTCCTATATTGATCACGTCAAAAGCGGTATCGGCAAACTGATCGCGTTCAGCCGCCAGTGAACGGGAACCTGCGCTGACGATGACGGTATCCGCTTCAAGAAAGCTTTCCTTGCCATCCTGACCGGCGACGTACACGCCCTTGTCGGTAATCCGGGTGCAGACAGTTTCCGTCAGCGTCTTCACATGATTGAGAGCCATGTGTTCCTCAAGGCTCATACGTTCGGAAATCTGCGAATTGGCTGCCAGCCACTTTGTCATTTCCACAACGGTCATGTCGTGACCGGCGCCTCCAAGCTGGATGGAGAGTTCGCACCCGACGGAGCCTCCGCCTACGATGACGACCTTTTTGCCTATCTTGTCCTCATTGCCGAAGACATCCCAAGCCATTACGGCATGCTCAATGCCGGGAATGGGAGGAACAGCCTGCGTGGCGCCCACGGCAACGATACATGCATCGAAATCAGCATCTTCGATAAGCTGGGGGGTAGCTTCCGTGTTCAGCAGAATCGTCACCGGACTTTTCTTGAGCTGGCAGATGAAGTAGTCGCGCAGCATACGCACATGCTCCTTGAACCACAGATGTTCAGGGTACATGGCCAGCTGACCGCCCAGACGATCGCTCTTTTCAAAAAGGGTGACGGTATGCCCGCGTTCCGCAGCCTTGAGAGCAGCCTGCATACCGGCCACTCCTCCGCCGACAACAGCCACAGTTCTGGGTTTTGTGGCGCGCAGCATATATTCCTTGTACTGCCCCTGACGGTACAGGGGATTTACGGAACAGTGACCGTCAAAGGTCGCCGTATCGGAAATATTGACCTCTGTGGTCAGGGAACCGCGTCGTCCGCCGTCCAGACAGTAGTCGCAACGGATGCAGGGGCGGATGTCTTCCTCGCGCCCTTCGCGAACCTTATTGAACCAGTAGGGATCTGCCACAGACTGACGGCCAATCAGCACATAATCGCATTTCCCCTCGGCCAGCAGTTTTTCCGCCGTGGCCGCGCTGCCTATGGCGCCAACAACGCCTACGGGCACCTTAACTCCGGCTTTTTTCAGCGTATGAGCAGCCTCGGCATTATGGGCTTCGGGAACAAAACATGTGGGATGCATTTTCGGACGAGCATGAGCGTCGAGACGGGTGCCGCAGGAAACATGAATCATGTCCACATAATCCTGAAAGATTAAAGCCTGCTGGGCACAGTCGTCAGGAGTTATGCCGCCTTCCTTTTTATCATCGCCGTTCAGGCGCACTTCAATGATCATATCATAGCCGATAGCGTCGCGGATGGCTTTAATAACCTCCAGAGGATAGCGGGAGCGATTTTCCACAGAACCGCCGTACTCATCTGTGCGCTTGTTGCAGAGAGGGGAGAGGAAGTTGTTCATCAGCCAGCCGTGGCCGTAATGCAGCAGAATTCCGTCAAACCCGGAGCGCATGGCCAGCACTGCGGCATCTACATACATTTTCGTCACATTTTCCATGTCCTTTTTGTCCATGGCGCGAGTCATGCGGCCATTGTACATGAAAGCGCTGGAGCTGATGAGGTCATAGCCAGGCCAGGGCAGCATGCAGCATCCTGCGTGATAAATTTCACACAATGTCTTGGTACCATACATGTGCACAGGACGCTGAAGGTTGTGCATATAAATGAAGCCGTCCACATTATCGTCCAGCACAAGGTCGCCGCGATGCCCGCCGTTCGGCGGAATTTCCATGGGGACGGTGATGCAGGCAGCCCCGCCGCGCGCCCAGTGCGTATAAAACTCAACGCCGTCACGGTTCAGGCGGTGATGGGAATCCACAATATCTCCCTGCGAGCCGATGGGTGGAACCATGATACGATGCTTAAAAGTAACCTGTCCTTTTTTGCCGACAGTCAGCGGAGTGAATACATGGGGATATTTTTCCTTGTATAAGGGTTTCATCCTGATCCTCCTTTTGTGTGCGTTTTCTGCGGACATTTAGCCCAGCGATTAATCCCCTCCAAAGATTTCCTTTTCAGGGTTTATTTTTATTTCAAGATTTGCTATTTTTATGCCAAACAAAAATAACATATTATATCAGGGTATTATGCTATGAGCAAAATAATATATTCCAAAATATCGGAAAACTCCTTCCAAAATATTGAAACATGTGAAAGAAATTTCGATATATTGGATAAAAAAGAGATTCTTCTTGGTGTTATGGAAAGCCTCATCCAGAAAGAAAACCTGGAGGACGGACTTCAGCATATGTTCCATTTTTTACGAAGATACATCCCTGTCACATATATTCTTTATACTCCGCCATATGAAAGCCAGACGGTTGAACATATCTATATTAGCGAAGAGGGAATCAAATTTTTCGACAATAAAAAATCACCATCATATGATGAAATTACAAAAATTTTCAAGCATAGAGAATATTTTAATACCAGAAAAACATATTATTTTAGCGACAACAAAACAATGAACGAATTTTTCAATATTATTATTGATAAAATAAAAATATCCTCTCCATGTTTTTATTTTTATTTTATATATAAAGGTCACGTACAGGGAAGCATTTATTTCGGATGCTCTGTAAAAAATGAATTTACACCTGAACAGCAGGATTTTCTGAAAAACCTGTGGCATCCGCTGTATTTCATCATTCGTTTTTTTCATCAGCAAAGCAATCTGGAAAATATCCTCAAAATAACACAAAAAAACAACTCTTCTCTGCGTAAACAGATCAGCGGCTTTCCTGAAATTATCGGCGCAAATTCCGGATTAAAGGATGTCGCCAGAGAAATCCGTTTGCTTGCCCCTTTCGATATCCCCGTGCTGCTCACGGGCGAAACGGGCACGGGCAAGGATCTTTTCGCCATGGAGTTGCATCGTCTGTCTCCACGGAAAGAAAAGCCCTTTGTGGCTGTCAACTGCGGCGGAATTGCCCCAAGCCTGCTTGACAGCGAACTTTTCGGATACGCCAAGGGAGCCTTTACCGGTGCACTTAAGGACTACAGGGGACGATTCGAGCGCGCTCACGGCGGAACCCTTTTCCTTGACGAAATAGGGGAACTCCCTCTCGACGCACAGACAAGACTGCTCAGAGTCCTCCAGAACCATGTCGTGGAACGTCTGGGAGGAAGTGCGCCCATTCCTGTGGATTTTCGTATAGTCTGTGCGACAAACAGAAATCTGCACGATATGGTTCAGCAGGGAACTTTCCGTGAAGATCTGTATTTCCGTCTTGCCGGGGTTACTGTGCCCATTCCTCCGCTGAGAGAACGTCCGGGCGACATCCCTCTCCTTGTGCAGAACATTCTCATTAAAGAGGCCGCCCGCTACGGTATTCCCGTTCCAGTAATTGCGGCCGGAGAAATGCAGAAACTCCTGAACTATTCCTGGCCGGGAAATGTACGGGAGCTTATCCATATCGTCACAGAGGGATTTGTCCGCAGCTTTACAAACGGAGCAATTCTCTTCCGCATAGAGAAAATGATAAAGCATCCTTCTCGCTGGCAGCAGGAACAGGAAACCATTAAGACATTCGCAGAAATACAACGCGAATATTTTTCACATTTACTTCAGATATGTAACGGGCGCATTTCTGGAAAGGAGGGGGCTGCGGAAAGGGCAGGGTTGAAACCCAATACGTTGAGGGCAAAGCTGGACAAGCTGAACATCCCTTATGGGCACAAAGCTACATTTGGATAAAAAAGTATTCCACGCCCCTTTTCTTCACGGAAGGTAAAGAACTCAGGCCGGCATGGCCAGAGCGGGAACAGCCTCGTTTTCCGCGTCCGCCCGACTTTCCTCGCCTTCACGCACGACATCAAGATACACGGACGCTTCCGCCTGGAGACGACGTAAAAAGAGATTATTGTGATGATGCCCGGAGCAATGCACCTCGAAAGCTCCCTGAAGAGGCATTCCGAACATTGCCATATCCCCGATAAAATCAAGGATCTTATGGCGTACAAACTCGTCCGGGCAACGCAGCCCTTCGGGGTTCACGATACCATCCTCGTCAAGCACCACGGCATTTCTCAGGCTTCCGCCAAGAGCAAGCCGCTTGCTGTGCAGATATTCCACTTCCTGAAGAAAACCGAAGGTACGGGCTGAAGCTATACTCATGAAGCTCTCGGGCGTGATCTCGAGAGCCAGACGCTGGCGACCGATGGATTTATGAGGAAAATCAATAGTATAATCTACATAAAAACCATGATGTGGACGGGCATGAATGACCTTGCCCTCACCTGCCACGGACAAAGGTCTGCGAATGCGGGCCACTTTGCGTTCCTTATACTGCATACGCATACCGGCGTCATGGAGCATCTGCACCACCTGCGCGGCGGAACCGTCCATAATCGGAACCTCTCCACCCACAACATGCACCTGCACGTTATCCACCTGCAAACCGTTCAGAGCCGCAAGCACATGCTCCACAGTAGAAACAGAGGCCCTGCCGTCGCTCAACGTAGTTGCCAGAGCGGTGGCCGTTACGGCTTCCGGTCTGGGATGAATACGGCGCACGCCTGACGAAGTATGAGCAAAGAACACGATCCCGGAATCCACGGGAGCGGGCTGAAACTTGAGCTGCACATCCTTGCCGGAATGAAGTCCTACTCCTGTGAAGGAAACCGGGCGGGCGACAGTGGTCTGAAACATGTATTATCCTCCGTCATGCGGCGTATGACTACGCGGCATGGTATGCACGATGCTGTTGTTTTATACAGTATATGCAATATTTGTGCCTTGAAAAAAATATATTATATTCAATATGATAATATCAAAAGTCTAGACTTTTAAACCTTAATTGTGTCTTTTTAACCACAATTTTTCTGTCCTTTTTTCCGCAACGAGTACAAAAACACACAGTGCGACTGCTATCCCACACTCAGAAAGCAGAGACGGATTTTTCCCATCTCAAAAGGCAAGTTCCATCCTGCTCTGCGCGGCAGCTCATTCTGCCTGCCCCGCCTCCATATTACGCTTTCTTAGATGCAGATCCGCAGTATTTGCCGCATGCCTGCGCTACCTTCCTTGACTCCAATACAGGCTGAATGAAATACTCATATCATATAGTCCGACTCCCAGCCTGCGGAACAGAAGCGACTTCCCCATACTCCCACGAAGGAATCACATGGACGCGCTTATTCTTGCTCTTATTATTCTCATTCTGCTCATGGCCCTCCTCGGCTTCGGGGTCAGTATCTTCTGGCTGTATCATTTTTCAGTGCGGAAACGTTCCGCACAGCCCGTTCCGGGTGCGGCATCTTCTCCCGACAAGACAACTCCTCCAGAGGGAGCCTGTTCTCCGGACAGCTCTGAAACGCGGGCTTTGCAGGAAAACACCATGAACAACACCGGTCCCGCTCCCGAGCCAGAGCAGAGTTCTCCTTCCCGCAACGCAACACGGCCTTTTCTCCGCAAAGTACCGTTTGCAGAAACGCCGTCTTCAGGGAATTTTGACATCATGCGCTCGGCGAGCATACGTTTTGCCGTAGTCGCTCTTGTCATGCTGGCTCTTCTGATTCCCATAGGTTTTATCCGCACGCTGGTAAACGAAAGGGCGGCGCTGTATTCATCGGTGGTGTCGGATATCAGCAGCGCATGGGGAGGCTCCCAGAATGTGGCAGGCCCGCTTCTGATCGTTCCCTTTACGGAACTGTATATCAGCACCGCAACAGATCCGGAAAACAGCCGCAGCGTAATCAGAAGCTCTGAAAAGGTACTCCGGCATATGGTCATCCTGCCCCGCTCCGTCCGATTCGACGGCGTTCTGGATCCGGAAGAGCGTACGCGGGGAATCTACCGCTCCCTTGTCTACACGGCGGAACTTGATCTGAACGGACTTTTCACACTGCCCACGCGGGAGGAATGGCTGCGGGCTGCCCCCGCTCTCCACAGCATAGACTATCAGCACGCCTACATCGTCATGGGGCTGACCTGGCCCAACGCGCTGCGCTCTGTCTCCCCCTTCCTGTGGAATGGAGAAGAACTGCGCCCTGAACCCGGGACGCTCCCCACGCGCATCAACAACGGCTTTCGTGTCCCCGTCTCCGTGGATCCCGGCAAAACGGAATACGGCTTTTCCCAGAAGCTGAGTTTCAACGGCAGTATGGGGCTACGCATCACCCCTGTAGGCGAAGTGACGGAGCTTTTTCTTTCTTCTCCCTGGCCTTCCCCTAGCTTTCAGGGACAAGTTCTGCCTGCCGCCCGCGAGGTGAGTGCGGAAGGGTTCCGCGCTTCCTGGAATATCCCCTCTCTGGCCCGTTCCTTCCCAAATTTCGGCGTTCTGGAAAAATGGCCGGAAAACTTTACGGAATTTCAGGCAGGAGTCGACCTTTTCGAGTCCGGCGGGCACTATCAGCTTGTGCAGCGTGCCGTAAAATATGCCGCGCTCTTCATCGGTCTGACCTTTCTGGCGTATATCGTGCTGGATCTCGGGATGCAGGCCCGTCTGCATCCGGTGCAGTACGGACTTGTCGGAATGGCCATGGTGGTATTCTATCTCTCGCTGCTCTCGCTGACGGAGCATGTTCCGTTCGGACCGGCCTATGCGGCGGCTTCCGCCTGTGCCATTCTCATGATTTCCATATATACGGCCGCAGCTCTGCGCGCCGCACGCTTCGGCCTCGGCGCGGGGCTGCTGCTGACTGCCATTTATGCCCTGCTGTATACGATACTTCAGATGGAAGACTATGCCCTGCTTATGGGAACGGGGCTGGTTCTGATCATGCTCGGCGCGCTCATGTACGTCTCGCGCAGTCTGAACCGCAGCCCCGGACGTTGAAATACGTCAAAAGCATTTACGCCCGACGCACAGAATGCTTGACGTCAATTCCCTCGAAAAGAGACGCTGTAATCAGGCATTGTTTGATAATGGCCGCACAGTGATCCACCTTTTCGGCATAGGCCTCGTCCGCCTCTACAGCAACGCTGATATCAATGGACGCCAGCCGCATGGCGCCATCGGCATTCGGCCGTTTAATCCCCTTTGCCGTAGCACGAATAGCTCTGAACGGAATATCTCTGGCCACAAGAGCGGCCCGAATACTCCCGCAATAACAGCTGAGGGCAGCAGAAAGCAGAAGAATGGAAGAATTTCCACCCCTGGCATCTTCCGGATAGCTGGAATAGTCCATGACAATATCCCCAAGTACCGGGGAGCCGGTATGAATGGTACAGACATCGCCTTCCTGAACAAACTGAACGACTATTTCCCGGGACATGACATAACTCCGAAAGAGGTTGAAAGGTTGGGCTGGACGGACGCAAAAAACGCCCGATATCTTGCCCTTATATTGCAAATGATATGAGAGAGAGACCGGCTTCCTTCGTATCTGACGGCATGGTATGTGTCCTGCCCGTTCCTTACCGCCGGAAAGAACCAGTTTTCAGGTATCGGGGGAGCATTTTGCCGAAACAATATTCCCATCTCGGAAGGAAGCAGTCTTCAGGTATAACCTTCAGACTTTTGCAAAAAGAAGTGTTCCCGGCTTTCAAAGAACGTCAGATACCTCTGCGCCGGCAAAACTAGGACGCTATTTTCAACTGCCGTGTCAACTGCCTGATCAGGGCAGGAACGGAGTACATGGCAAGAGCTGAACTGCGCGGATTCTCCGGCAGAGCCGCGGGACTTGTCGTTATATCCAGCGCACAGGCGCCGGCTCTTGCGCTGATGTAGTGCCTGGTTCCTTCCGCCAGAGGATCGGCTATCAGACGCATCCGGGTCTTTTCCGGGCCGGGGCCGGCCAGAGCAAGCGCGACGGCAACATTGACATTGGCAGGAAAACGCCGGATGGCCTCCTCCGCACTTCCGTCAAACAGCAAACGGGCTTCCGCAGAAAGTGAGATACCCTCCGCATTCTGAACGCAGGGCAGTGCGGAAATATCCTCCAGACCAAGACTTGCCGGACGCTTCACCGTCGTCAGGCTCAACGAATCCAGCCCGGCCTCACGCAAGGCACGAACGCCGTCAAGTCCGGCGATCGCCCCCGAGGGAACATGCACGGGGGACTTTCCTGCCCTGACTTCACCGAGCAGCCTGTCGTCCAGAACAAAACCGCCAACGCTCAGACAGATAATCTCCTTTCCTGCCGCCATGGCGGCCCGGACAAGAGACGGCATGGCCATGGCGCTGGTTGCCTCAACGATAAGATCGCATTCGGCAATAACTTCCTCTGGAGAAAGTGCGGGAACTCCCAGCTCCGTGCCGAGCCTGACGGCATGTTCCCGCGTCCGCGACGACACGGCAGCCAGAGTGCAACCATCAGAAAGCCTGTCCCGGACATACAGAGCAAGCAGGCGACCTATGGCGCCGCACCCGATGATCCCCAAACGTCTTTTGGCCATTTTTCCCTCCGTAACAACAGGGCCGCGTTTCCGACGGAACGCGGCCCCGGGAGACATTCCGTTCAGCCTTGTCGGCGACATGCCTACAGTACGGCCACAGCCTCAATCTCCACCTTCGCACCCTTGGGAAGAGCCGCCACGGCGACACAAGAGCGCGCGGGAGCATCGGAGGGGAAAACTTCGGCA
>DWXS01000026.1 GCA_019119045.1 Candidatus Mailhella merdavium
TGGATTCCCGCCTTGCCGAACTTGCGCAGAGCGTGGAGAAACTCGGGGCCGAAGCGAAGCCGGACGAGGAAGCGATCAGAGCCGTGGTCGCCCGCGAGCTGGAGGACGGAGGCGTTTCTTCGCATGTATCCGATCTGACGGCCCGTCTCGACGCTGCGGATTCCCGTCTTGCCGAACTTGCGCAGAGTGTGGAGGAACTCGGGGCCGGAGCGAAGCCGGACGAGGAAGCGATCAGAGCCGTGGTCACCCGCGAGCTGATGGATGAAGAGGTCATTCCTCCCTATGTGTCGGAGCTGACTTCTCACTTTGACACCTTGGAATCCCGTCTTGCCGATCTGGGGCAGGAAGTGGAAAAATTGAATACTGGCCCGGACGAACAGGCGATCAAGGCCATTGTCACGCGCGAACTTTTGAACGAAGATGTCATACCGCCCTATATATCGGATTTGACAATGCGTTTTGACAATGTGGATTCCCGTCTGGAAGAATTGGGGCATGGTCTGGACGAGGTAAAGGCAGAAAGTCGGCCGGATGACGAGGCGATAAAGACTCTTGTTCTGCGCGAACTCAAGGATGAGAATAATACGCCTCCCTATGTGGAAGGCATGGTGAATGACCTCGTTGATTTTGAAAAGAGAATAGCAGCTCTGGAGAACAGGCTTGCTGAACTTGAAAAGTCCAGCGAAAAAGCTGCGGCAGAAGCTGCCGCCCGCGTTATCCGTGAAGAAATGAGCGCGATGCTCGCGGAACTCGGGCAGGGACAATAGGTCGCTCCGGAGGAAGGGGGACATCGGTACACCATAGCGCGTATGTTTTTTCATAACGCGATATGGTTCCGGGAAGACAACGCAACAGACGGGAACGTTTTCCCCCTGAAAACAGCTGTCGGCCGGGATTCTGCATTCCAGATTGCAGCTTTTGCGCCTCCGCCGGAACCTGCTCTGCCATACCGTACTTCCTGCGGACTGCGGATACGGCTTTGCGGGCCGCTCTCCGGGAGAGTATGCCGCGGGTATCCTGCGGCAGATCCGGCCGTGCGAAGCAACTTCGCCGCACTTGACTTCCGGAGCATGTTCAAAGCCGGCATTGCCGTCTCAAGGTTTTACGCACGTTCTGAAATGGCTGTACATGACTGTGTACGGCCATTTTTTTTGCAGTAGAAAAATATTTTCCGTCCTGCAATACCAGCAGTATCTATGAACGAACGTACGGATCGCTTCATATGGCAGAGAAATGCGGAGGAAACATAATGCCGGGTTCAATTGAACCAGCCCCGTTTTCTGAAGAAGACAATCAGTCCTGCTCCCATTCCCAGCATGAGACAGATAACAACAGGGAAACCCCACTCGTTTTCCAGAAAGGGCATGGAGGAAAAATTCATGCCGTAAAATCCGGTAATAAAGGTCAGAGGCATGAAGACGGCCGAAATAATGGTCAGGACGCGAAGTCGCTGCTCTGTCTGTTCGCGTGCGTGGGAGTCGGCAAGCTGCATGAGTTCTCCTATGCGTTCCTGAACTCGTTGCAGACTGCGAAGAAGATGATTGTGCGCCCCGATCTGCTCCACGATTCCGGAACGGATGGATTCGAAGGATTTGTCTCTTGCCAGCAGGTTGGCGAGGAGGGTGAGCGCAAATAATTTTTCTTCCGCCTGTCCCGCCAGATTACCGACGCGACGGCGGAAGCGGGTAAGTTTTCGGGGGTCCAGACGGCTTATGTCGTCTTCTGCGGCTGCGGCAAGGTGCTTGATTCCATTGCGGGCAATCAGCAGATTGGCGATTTCCGTTTCCAGTATGGCTTCAAGAAGATAAAGGAGCAATTCCGCAGAATTGTTCACAGCAGGACGATTTTTTTCAAGCAGGCGTTTTTCCGCTTTTTCAAAAACGGAAAGATGAGCCTCTATCCTGGTCATTACAATTTGCGGAAGAATGATAATAGTTATATATTGAACTGTACACAAATTTATTGATGAACCCGGTATGCGGAGAGGCATTCGCAGTACAAAGCCCCCGGATGATAAGCTGGAAGCATAGGGAAAGTGCCGTATCTGCATAAGCCGGCTTTTATCTTCATCATGCAGATTTAATAATGTGAGCATATCTTCAAATTCGCTGTTTTCCATACTCTCGATATTAATCCAGAGCAGCTCTCTTTTTCTGCTTTCTACTTCGTGAAGAAGGTCAGCATAGGATTCCAGGGCATGGAGTCTGGTATTTTTATTATTGAATTCGAGCAGTTGTCCACGCATTTACCTTTCCTCCCGATAAGCGTTCGCATGTCATGGAAACGTCCGTGAGGTCAGATTGTCACGCAAATAAAAAAACGGAAGTATTTGCCTGAAAGGCAGGGCCTTGCCTAAGCAGGCGCATCCGGGTAGATTTACAGGGAAGTTATTTTTTTACGGAGAAGGACATAGGACAATGGCATCCGCTTATTCACCAGGACAGAGAATTGAGGCCCGTTGCACACGCTGCCGGGACATAACGGGTCATGTTATCGTTGTTGTGCTTGACGGTGAGGTCGCCAAAGTTGAGTGCTGTGCATGCGGCAGCGTGCATAAATATTATCCCGCAGAAAATAAGCCGCGTCCGGTTAAAGAGCGTCCTCTGCGGGTTCAGTCCGGTCAGGAACGCGGAGAGGCCGTTTTGAATCGGAGCAGCGCGCGAACCAGAGCGGAACGCGCCGTGTCTGCCTCTGCGGGGAAAGGCACGACGACGCATCCCGTAAAAATAAGCCGGGCAGAACAGCAAAGCGCAAAATTGCGCGACGAGCTGGAACACCAGTGGCAGGAAGCTGTCGCCCGCAATCCCTCCACGCCGAAACCCTACGCCATGAACGAAAGTTTTCCGCTGGGGTCGCTGATGGATCATCCCAGCTTCGGAATAGGGATGGTGTTGAACGTTACTCCGCCGGACAGGATCGACGTTCTGTTTCGCGAGGGAATCAAGGCGCTTCGCTGCCATTGCTGATTCTTATCAGTCTTTCGGCATTGACAAAATATGCGACCGGTGAAATTCTGACTATAAGAGATGAAGGCGCCGTCTGAAGAGTCTTCTGCGGGAAAACCGGGAGGGAATATAGGGATGGCGGCAGAGGGGACAGACAGATAACGCCGCACCCTGATCGGGTCTGTTTCCGGAACACGGACAGGCGGGGAGGGCAAGGCGTCGGCTTCTTATCCGAGTTTCCGCACCGAGAGCTGAAGTGGAGGATACATGTTCGTGGTGGGCAATCTGTTGATGACCATAGCCAGACTGCTGGAAACGGTCATAAATCTGTACACGATCGTCATTATTATTTCTGCGTTGCTTTCGTGGGTAAATCCCGATCCGTATAATCCTGTTGTCCGCGTATTACGTTCTCTGACCGAGCCGTTATACTATCGCATCCGCAAGCGTTTTCCGTTTGTGTTTGTCAACGGACTTGATTTATCCCCCCTCGTCGTACTCTTGATTCTTCAGCTTTTTAATGGTGTGGTAATTACGTCTCTGTATCAGTTCGGTCGCGGGCTGTGACGCTGCTGCAAAAGCATTGAAAATTTGCTCCAGGTCGCTCTCATACCGGACTTTGACGGAAAAACCAGGAATGAGCCATGAGGCTCACGGCAACATAACCCAAACACATCGGAGTCTGCCCAATGGAAGCACAAGATCTCGAACTGCTTGAAAAGTATGCCTCCTCCGATCCTGAGTTGAAAACCCTGTGGGAAGAACACATGCTTTATGAAAAACAGCTTGAAAAGCTGGAAAGCAAGCCGTTCAAGACTCCTGCCGAAGAGCAGGAAGTAAAGGCGTTGAAGAAGCAGAAGCTTGACGGCAAGACCCGTTTGCATGTCATGCTCGACAAGTATCGCAATATGTAGCGGACTGATGCCCGTGCGCG
>DWXS01000027.1 GCA_019119045.1 Candidatus Mailhella merdavium
ACGGGGTCACAGATGCCAAGTCTTTCATCAAAACGCTCGAACTCCCACTCCCTTCCTTCGCACCTGTACAAAAAGCGCGGCGTTTTTTATTATCGCCTCAGACTTCCCAAGTATTGCACGGGAACGTCAAGTCTACGTGAAGTTCGTGTAAGCCTTCGCACAGGTTTTCAAACACAGGCCTGGCGATGGTAAACAGATTCGTGATCAGGTTTCTTCTTTGTTAGAGCAACGTCGTGATGCAGAAGAAGAATATCTGCAAAATGAATACCTGATAAACCAGATCCGCGTTTGAGGCTGCCGTCACATGCTGTTTGAGATTCCCCCAAAAATGAGTGTGTCGAGTTTTATGGGCTATCTGAAGGGTTAGAGCAGTCTCATGATCTGTGAACAATTTGGGGATTTGAAGTTCAAATACCGCAATCGGGAATTTGGGTGCCGTGAGTATTACGTCGATACAGCAGGCAAGAATAAGGCCGGGATTCAGGATTACATTAGGCATCAGCCGGAGTCGGATAAACTTGGCGAACAGTTGAGCCTGCCATACCCGGGGAGCCCGTTTACGGGCCGCCGGTAACAGAAATGCAAATGTCGGATCGTACATGCGCCTGCCAGGGCGCGGCTGGTAAGAGAGCCTTACAGGCGCATATGAAGAAGCCCCGGCTATGCGGGGGGCCTTCATGCCCCGGACGTACTTGAAAGAGCGACGCTTTTTCATCTCGCCTTCATCTCTGTAGACGATGGAGTCGCGGGAAAAGTCCGTATTCGCGCAAAACCGGTCTGTCTTGAGAGTGCTTTCTGAATCGTGCCGTACGGGCGGATTCCGAGGCGTTTTAGGATGTTCTGGCTTTTCCGCGGGGATACGGAGGGGGCAACAAAGAACATGGCGCGCGTGATGCGGTCGCTTAGTCCATTTTTGTATTTATCCTTTTCTTCTTGGGCCTTTTTTGTTTTTTTATTCTGGAAACAAACTTGGGTTGCGAAATATATTCCATTGAAATAATAAGATTTTTATCTTTGGCGTACTCCTTGCATAAAGAGAGGCAAACATCCATTGCAAAGGAGTCGTCACATGGAACGCAGTGAGGCCACAAGACTGATCAAGGAAGCCAAGCTCAGCAGACATCTTTCCTGGGAAGAAATTGCAACTCATGTGGGCGGTCATCCCGTATGGGTTACCTCCGCGCTTCTGGGGCAGAACAGCATGAGTGCGGAACAAGCGGAAAAGGCCGTGGACATTCTGGGGCTTTCCCCGGAGCTTGCGGAAGCTCTTCAGCAGTGTCCCATGAAGGGGACGGATACCGTTGTTCCCACCGATCCGCTCATCTATCGTTTTTATGAGATCATGCAGGTCTATGGCGGTACCATCAAGGAAGTCATTCATGAAAAGTTCGGCGACGGCATCATGAGTGCCATCGACTTCACCATGGATATCCGGAAGGAGGAAAATCCTCATGGCGATCGCGTGGTGGTCACGCTGAACGGCAAGTTCCTCCCCTACAAGAAGTGGTAGCGTCTCGTCGGGAACTGTTTTCATCATGTTTTATCTTCCAAGGATATCATCATGTCTCGGCACAATACAGGGCCGTCAAGTCTGGCCGACCCGTTCAGTTCCTCCACTCGGCTGACCCATGATCATGCCGTCGCTTCCTCCTCATCCCCCGGAGACGGTGAATCCGCCATGCTGCGTGCGGTGGAGTCCTCCGTTGTTCGAAGAATATTCGGCGGAAACGATGTCGGTCGTCGTACCTTCATGAAAATGCTGGGGGCATCCTCGGCCATGGCCGTCATAAACAGTGTTTTTCCTCTGGATGCGGCCAAGGCCATGGCGCTTGATGCCATAGGCCCCATAGAAAAGAAGGATGTGAAGATAGGCTTCATGCCGCTTACCTGCGGCACGCCCATAGTCATGGCTCATCCCATGGGCTTTTATAAGAAATACGGCCTTACGGAGGCTCAGCCCTACAAGGCTTCCGGCTGGGCCATGATACGCGACTGGGCGGTATCCGGGCAGACGGACTACACCCAGATGCTTGCCCCCATGCCCATTGCCATGACGCTCGGTCTGGGCTCTCCCAAGAAGCCGTTCATCACGCCGGCTCTGGAAAATGTGAACGGACAGGCTCTGACGCTGCGCATGGATCATAAGGACGTCCATTCCGCCAAGGATATGAAGGGATTCGTCTTTGCCGTTCCCTTCGACTATTCCATGCATAATCTGCTGCTGCGCTATTATCTTGCCGAAGGCGGTGTGAATCCCGATACGGAAGTACAGATACGCATTCTTCCCCCGCCCGAAATGGTGGCGAATCTCAAGGCCGGAAACATCGACGGCTTTCTGTCTCCCGATCCCTTCAATCAGCGCGCCGTGTACGAGAAGGCCGGGTTCATTTTCATGCTTACCCGGGATATATGGCCCGGACATCCCTGCTGCGCCTTTACGTCTTCCAAAAAGTTCGCGGAAGAGGCTCCCAATACGTTCAAGGCGGTTTTTCGTGCCATCATCGACGCCACCATGTTCAGCTCCGACCCGGCCAATCGAAAGGATATCGCCCGGGCCATCGCTCCCCGCAACTATCTCAACCAGCCGGTGGAAGTGGTGGAGCAGGTGCTTACCGGGGAATTTCCCGACGGGCTCGGCAATATGTGCCATGTGCCCGAGCGCATCGACTTCGATCCCTTCCCGTGGGATTCCATGGCCGTCTGGATACTCAGCCAGCTCAAGCGCTGGGGCTATCTCAAGGGCGATGTGGACTATCGCGGCATTGCCGAACAGGTCTTCCTTGCCGCAGACTGCGCTGCCGTCATGAAGGATATGGGATTTCCCGCCCCCGATTCGGCGTACAAAAAGCACGTCATCATGGGCAAGGAGTTCGACCCGGATAAACCGGAAGAATACATCAAGAGCTTTGCCGTCAGAAAGGCATAATCCGTTTTCTCATGAAGGCCGGATGCCGGCCTTTTCCAAACCCGGGGACAGAGCCGGAATGATCGTCATGCCGGTTCTGTCCCGCTTTTTTCTGGTATGCCATATGAATCGTAAGTCTCTTCTTCTTTGTCTGCTGTTCGGCGCAGTCTTTCTTGCGCTGTGGCAGCTTCTGGCGCAGGGCTCGGAAATGCCCACGCCCGGGCAGGTTGCTTCCGTATCTCTGGATTTTCTTCGTGACCCTTTCTATGACGCGGGCCCCAATGACAAGGGAATAGCCATACTTGCGGGCTACAGTCTTTTGCGTCTGGTTTCCGGTTTTATGCTGGCAAGCGTGGTGGCCGTGGTGCTGGGGGTGGTGCTCGGCCGCAGTCAGACACTCTTTGCCGCAGTCAATCCCTATATCCAGATTCTGCGTTCCATCTCTCCCATCGCGTGGATGCCGCTTCTGCTTTACTCCGTCAAGGATAGTGAAATGACGGCATTTTTCGTCATTTTCATGGCCAGCTTGTGGCCCACGCTGGCGAATACGGCCTTCGGCGTGAGCAGCATTCGCAAGGAATATCTCAATGTGGCCGCCATACTTCAGATGAAGCCTTCGGAAAAGTTTTTCAAGGTCATTCTTCCCGCGGCCGGGCCCGCCATTGTTGCAGGGCTGAAAATATCCATGGGGAGTGCCTGGGTTGCGCTTATTCCCGCCGAAGCTCTGCTCGGCTCTCTGGGGCTCGGCTATTTCGTGTGGAACGAATGGAACAATCTGTCGTTACCGAGCGTCATTTTTGCCATCCTCACCATCGGCCTTGTCGGCGTGATCGTGGACTGGCTGTTCAGCAGACTGGCCAGGCGACTGGCCTATACGGACTGATTTTTACCGTAAAGGAGATACCATGATACCTCTTCTTGACGTAGACCGGGTAAGCAAGAAGTATGCCGTTCCCGGCATGAAGGAGCCCTACTGCGTATTCAGGGACATTTCTCTTCAGATCAGCGAAAGGGAGTTCGTTTCCGTCATAGGGCATTCCGGCTGCGGCAAGTCCACCCTGCTCAATATCATTGCCGGAATCGACAGCGCCGACGAGGGCGTCATTCGTTTGAAGGGCAGGGAGGTCTGCAGTCCCGGCCTCGACAGAATGGTGGTGTTTCAGAACTTCGCCCTCATGCCCTGGATGACGGTGTACCAGAACATACGGCTTGCCGTACAGGCCGCCTATCCTCACTGGAACCGGCGCAGAATACACGAACGGGTGTCCCATTATCTGGAACTGGTCAATCTGAAGGGCGCGGAAGATAAGTATCCCTCGGCGCTTTCCGGTGGAATGAAGCAGCGTTGCGGCCTTGCCCGGGCTTTTGCCGTACAGCCTCCCATGATGCTGCTTGACGAGCCTTTTGCTCAGATTGACGCCCTTACCAGGGGTACGATTCAGGATGAACTCATACGGATGTGGAACGAGACGGGGGTGACCATATTCATGGTTACGCACGACGTTGACGAGGCCATTCTGCTTTCCGACCGCATTCTGCTCATGAGCGCCTGACCGTTCGCACAAATAAGGGAAGTCGTTCCCATTGAGATTCCGCGCCCCAGAACCAGAAGCACCATCATCGAACATCCCGACTACTACAAGATACGCAACAGGATCATTCAGTTTCTCAGCGAAAAGGGAACTTCGCAGGCTGCATGATCGTTCTGCAGAGAGCTGCGTTTTCCGGAAGGAATTTTTGCCGCAATGTCTTTCGGTTTCGGAATCCGTCGAAGCATGGCCTTCCGGGCGTGCGGAGAAGGGGAAGAGAAGAAGCAGCCCACAGGAGGGCCGCGAAAAGGCCGCCGCCCGGCATGGTCGGAAGAATATGGTCGGAACCGGCTGTAAAACGGGTGACCTGCTTGGTCCTGCAGCGACACAGGGCGTCGACTTGAACTTACAAGAGCGGCGCTCTGTCTTATTTGTGAACGAAAACTCCCCGCTAAGCGGGGAGTTCCAAAAAG
>DWXS01000028.1 GCA_019119045.1 Candidatus Mailhella merdavium
GTTCGTCCCCTTCACCATCCTGATATCTGTGGAGTACGGCGTGCATCTGTTCCCATGAGCTGATGAATATGTTCACACCATCCGTTCCCAATGTCAGACAACAGGCTACGCCGCCATTTTCCACATGTTTCCCTTCCCCGGCAGCCTTGATTGCAGCGTTATAGGTCGCCGGGTCGGTGTAAAAATAGGCGACGAATTCGTGAGGATTCTGCTTCAATTTCCCGAGAAATTCCTTGAACGATGCCTCCAGAGTCCTTGAATCTTCACCGTCGGCGGCACGCATGATGAAGTCAAAGTCCATATCATCGGAGAGAACCATATACAGGACATAGGGAGATTCCTTAAATCCCTGCATGGCAGACGCCAAAGAGGCATCCGACAGGGGCGCCGTCAGAGTGATGGAATCCAGAACATCGTCACGGACATGGAAACTGCCCTGCCAGTCTTTTCCTCCGAATATGACGTTTCCGCAAAGAATGTGAGGAAAGGATTCATCACAGACGCCTACCTCACGCCGGGCCAGTTCTTCCCTGTTCATGCCGAGCGTAAAATCCGTGATATGGGGAGCGGCGGGAGAAGAATGCGGCTCTCCCAGTACGAAGGTTGCGGCCGATATCAGGCATATCAGAAGCGGCGCGACTTTGCCGCCAAACATGCGGAACATGAATACTCCATATATGACTGCTCCAGGGGCAGGGATGGAAATGGATACTATTTTCCTGTAATATAGCAGAAGGACATTCCATGAAGCAAGTAAGGCGAATGCTGAACTTCAGCATGAAGAGTCCGTTCTTGAAGAGCTGTTCTCCCGATGGTATACTTATGGTCTCAAACCGTTGCCGGCCGGATATATCATGCAGGAATACGACCCCATATTTGTTGTTGATGATGACGAGGTTCTGCGCGGACAGATTGTTTCCTATCTGCTCTCTCACGGATATACGGCCACGGGCTTTCCCGATGTTTCCTCCGCGGAATCTGCACTGAAGACACAGAACTGCTCGCTGCTGCTGCTCGACATCATGCTTCCAGGAGAGGACGGGCTCTCTTTCTGCCGACGCCTGCGCTCCCGGTCAGCCGTTCCCATTATTTTTCTGAGCGCGCTGGGCGAATTGACGGATCGTGTCGTCGGTCTCGAACTTGGCGCGGACGACTATCTCGTCAAGCCCTTTTCCTCCCGGGAACTGCTGGCCCGCATCCGTACGCTGCTCCGCCGGATGGACTCACTGCCCCCCTTCCCCACTCCCCCCAGACCTGTGAAAGCCTACCATTTTTCAGGATGGACGATGGAGCCGCGAACCCGCCTGCTGATTGATCCCTCCGGCCTTGCAGGAAATCTCAGTGCGGCAGAATTCCGTCTGCTCCGGGCCTTTTTGGAACACCCTCATGAAGTTCTGGAACGTGAAACGCTGCTGGAAGTCATTCAGCGGCGAAGCGCAGATGTCTTTGATCGTGTGCTGGACGTACAGATATCCCGTCTGCGTTCAAGACTGGGTGAAAGCGCAAAAGAGCAGCGTCTGATCAAAACGGCACGGGGAGACGGGTATCTTTTTGCCGCCGACGTGGAAAAGGAAACGGAATGAGCCTCAGCAAAGTACAGGGCGCAGGAAGAGCAAGCAGCCTTACGCTCCGACTCGTCGGACTGCTGACCGTCGCCCTGCTTCTGATTCAGACCGGAGTTTTTTTCTGGACGCTGCATATGCGCGCCCAGGAACAGCTCATGCTCATCGCCAGCGACAGGGCGCGACTGGCCGTAACCCTGTATCAGGTTCTGGAACAGCTTCCGGCTGAAGAAAAGGCTCTGGCCGAGAAAAAACTCGTATACAGCAATTTTACGCTGTCGATTATTCCGGCAAATGAGCATCCAATCTTCACTCAAGGGCAATCTCAGGAAAGCCTGCTGCTGCGGCGAAGATTGCGGGAACTGTTCAGTCTCGTCTATCCGGACTCCCCACTCGGAGAACGCATCCTCACCGATGTGGAAGAGATTGGGGATCGCTGGAGCATACGGCCTTCTCTGGATTTGCTTGGTCCTTACGGTTTCATTGCCTTTCGGGGCAAAGCCGCCGTTCCCTTCACTGATGCGACCTGGCTCCAGATTGACTACAAGGCCATTCCCCATATCTCAGATAATCTTTTCGGTCTGCTTATGGAATTAACCATTCAACTTGCGCTGCAAATTCTGCTGACCGTCGTCATCATCCGTCTGGTTACCCGCCCTCTGCGCCAGCTTGCAGGCGTAGCGGAAAAGCTTCCTCCCGATCTGCCGGAAGAAGCTCTGAACGAACTGCCCTCCTCCGGCGCGCGTGAAGTTGTACAGACAGCTCAGGCTCTCCGAACCATGCTTGCCCGCATCCGGGAATTTGTGGAAGAACGTATGCGTCTGCTGGCCTGTCTATCCCATGACCTTCGGACGCCCATCGCCCGTCTACGTCTTCAGTTGGAAAACGAACCGCACCTCAAAAATCCGGAACTGGTCTTCGATGCGCTTGGCGAACTGCAAAATCTTGCGGAAAGCGCCATTGAACTCGCCCGTTCCGGGCAGGACGGCGAACCTGTGCGCCGTACAAGTCTGAAAGCTCTCCTGGAAAGTATTGTGGCCGACTTTGAAGAATATGACGATCTGGCCGGCAGCGAATGTCTGGAAGAACCAGACTGTCGTCTGCGACTGTTTGTCGAACGGGACGCCCAGTGCCTGATCAGACCTGCGGCCTTCCGTCGCTGTGTGGAAAACCTTGTGTCCAACGCGCTTACCTATGGTCAGAATGCAACGCTTTTTCTTACTGTGGAAAACGGCAAGGCATGCATCAGAATAGAAGATGACGGCCCGGGTCTTCCGACTGAAAAACTGGAGGAAGTTTTCCAGCCCTTTTACCGCATGGAAGGCACAAGGTCCCGGCACCGTCATGGTACGGGGCTGGGGCTGGCCATCGCCCGGGATATCGCTCACAGAAACGGTGCGGAAATCAGTCTTGCCAACCGTCCGGAAGGAGGACTTGCCGCCACGCTGCTTCTCCCTCTCGCGCCCGATGCATAAGCAGGCCGGATTAGGCTCTCGCACCTCTCCCCAGGCCGACAGGCTCCTGCCCTGAGGCTTCATAAAAATAAAAAGAGCGTACCCCGCAGGGTACGCCCATGAATGAGTTCAGATTCTTTGCCGATTAATAGCTGTGCATGCCCTGCGGCTCTTCATCTGCCACTTCTTCCTCAGCGGCGGACTCCCCAGCCGCGTTCACCTTCACGACGTTCCCCTTGATACCGCTCGTCGCATACTCGCCTTTGTCGTTGGGGATCTGGAACAGACTGTTGGCGGGCGGCGTCACGGACACTTCTTCAGGTTTCTGGAGCTGCGGGAAGAACTCATACGGAACTCTGTATGCCCGATAAAGAACTCCGCCGGACGACATCGAATAGGGAGACATATATTCCCAGACCATTTCATAATCCGGGGTAAGTTCAAACACTCGCTCCATATCCCCTTCGGTAATCATGGTATTGCCGTTGGGCAGACGCTGCGCGTAGCTCACAAAGGGGCTGAAAAACTTGAATCCGTGGTGTCCGAGTATTCCTTTATGATTTTTATACCAGTCATACTCCCACACTATTTCCCTGGTGACGGGATTCATTTCCACCACACGGGAATAATCGCGCTTCACATTATGAAAACCCGTAAGGGGCGCAGCAGGGTTGGGTTCTCCATAGCCTGCGGTTCCACCGTTATCAAAAAAGAGCAGATTGCCTTCTCCCGGCAACCCCTTGGGAATGATGTGCGCCCCGTGGGCCCCCACAATCTGGCCAATGTTGGCATCGGGTGACCCCGGGCCGAAGTCCGGGCCGAGGCGCCAGACAATCTTGCCTGTTTTGCGATCCACTATCGCCATCAGGTTGGCGTCACGGCTGTTGAAAAGAATGTTATCGGGATGGAAGGCCGCGTATTTTACCGGGTCCTCGTCATACCACCTGTTCGGCCCTATATAGCTCAGGCAGTTGATGTGCAGCCAGTCGTAGCCTCCGCCGGGTTTCACCGTTGTCGCATGACGGGCGGCTACGGGGTTATCTTTCGGAGGATATTGCCGCATGGCCTTGAATGCCGCCTCCGTAAAGCCCAGCTCATCTATGTGATCAGAAGCCTTCCATTGCCAGAGAATCCTGCCGGAATCGTCCACCTCATAAAAAATTTCACTTACCAGCTGGATGCCTCTGTTGATTTTATCGTTGCGCTCGTTGATATGAGCAAGTACCAGCGTGATCCCGCCTTTACCGTCTGCCTGGCCCGGTACGGGATATACCGGAGTTCCCTTGCGCTGAAAATCATGGTGCTGACGGGCAATCCATGTTTTTCCATCCTTTGCGGGATGCCCCGGAATCTCCGGCACCTGCTGTCCGTTGCGGAATTCCCAGAGCTTTGTTCCGCCCAAATCCAGCTCTATCAAAGAAAGCGTATCCTGTTGGCCATCCTTCCATGTTCCGGTACCGGTTATGATACGTCCGCCGGGCAACGCTTTGTTGGGCATTCCGTTGAATCCGGACCATTCCTTAACCAGGTTCCCGTTCATGTCTATGAGTCTGGGAACTTCATTCCCTATGAGTACATATCCGTTATATGCCTTGGAGGGATCATACTTTACCGTACCGGTGGGATAGGTGCTGGGCACGGCCTGAACCGTTCCCACAGCCCCCAACGCGGCAAGGCTTGCCATACAACAGGCTTTCAGCAGAAGCGCACGCATGTATTCTCCTTTTGCAAAAGATTCATAAAACTATGCTCATGATACCAGTCCGGCAAAACCGCGCCTTTCATACGTCTCTCGTTTCTTTACAAAACCTTGCACGTTATTGTGCCGTACAGGGAATGGCGGCAGACTTGCCAAAAGCGTTCATGGTATTACTTTAACATGAATTCTGACAGAAGGAGTTTGCATGAGCTATCTGCATGTTTCCTCTTTATTTAGCAAATCCGGTGTGCGGATCACCCGTGCGCTCAGTCCTCTGCTGCTGGCAGCACTCCTGTTTGTTCCGGGTCAGGCCGATGCGCTTGACAAGGCTCCCGGGACGGAGGCACAGACTTCGCCCCTTCAGGTAAAAAACGGCCCGCAGATTTTTCATCTCAAAAACGGTATGCGCGTCGTGGTCAAGGAAGACTCGCGCTTTCCTCTTGCTTCCGTCCGCTTGTATGTCAATGCCGGATCGGCCTGGGAACGACCTGAAGAGGCCGGTATCAGTCATCTGCTCGAACACATGGTGTTCAAAGGGTCGAAAACGGGGCCGCGCGGCGTGGATAAGCAGGTAGAAAACGCCGGCGGCTATCTCAACGCTTCGACCTCCTACGATGAAACCATTTATCTGACGGATCTGCCCGCTGCCCAGTGGAAAACAGCTATTCGGGCTGTAAGGGATCTTGCCTTTGATCCCCTGCTCAAGCAGGCGGATCTTGACGCCGAACGCGAAGTGGTTCTTGCGGAAAAGAAGCAGCGCGGAGACAGCCCCTGGACACGACTTTTCCATGAAAGCTTTGCGCTAGCCTTCAGGGGAACACCCTATGAGCGTCCTGTCATCGGGTATGAAGACACCCTGCGCGCCGCTACGCCCGCAAGCATCCGCGCCTATATTCAACGGCTCTACGATCCCCGGGACATGCTGCTCATGGTGGCTGGCGATGTGAATGCTGACGATGTGGTTCGGGAAGCCGATCATCTTTTCGGCTCCTATGCAAATCGTAACACATCCCGTGTTCCGGACAGCATAGATCCCCTGCTGCTGAGTCACGGTACGCAGGTAAAGGTGGTAAAAGGGCCGTGGAACAAGGCTCTGGTCAGCGTCATTTTTCCCCTTCCCGCCGAAGGGGATGCCCTGCTGCCAGCCGCCGATGTGCTGGCCCGCCTGCTTGCCGGCGACGATACCGCCCTGCTGCCGCGCGAACTGCGGCTTGAGAAGCATGTTGTGGACGATATAGGTGCATCGGTCATGCCGCTCCGCCGCGTCGGGGCCTTCATGATCATGGCACAGATGGACGCGGGCAACATCACGGCCTTTGTCGAAGATCTGGCCTCCCAGCTGAAAGGACTCAAGGAATCCGAATTCAGCGACGCGGCGTTTGACCGCGCCAAGCTCAATCTGGAAGATGATTTTTACAGAGCGCAGGAAAGCGTAGCCGGTATTGCCGACCTGTATGGAGATCTGGCATTTCACTCACCGGACGATCCGGACGGACACAACTATCTTGCCGCCATCCGCGGAGTAAGCCGCGCTCAAGTACAGGAAGTCATCAATACATGGCTCAGACCGGATGCCATGACGCTGGTGGCTCTTGCCCAGGAAAACAACGCTGCCCCCGACGAAGCCGCGCTGAAAAAGACCCTTTCCGACACATGGCCCGCCGCACAGCAGGACGATGAAGGAAAACAGAGCCGGACGCAGACTTCGGATTCATCCCTGAACGATGAAGTCATCCCGCTGGGAGAAGGCCGCACGCTGGTTCTGCGGCCCGATCGCAGTCTGCCCTACGTTTCGGCAACGCTGCTGTTTGAGGGCGGAGACGAACTCGCTTCCACTCTGCCGGATCTGGACATGCGGAAAGCGGGTGTTGCCCCGGAAGGACTCGCTTCGTTGACGGCGGATGTGCTGGCGTCTGGAACGAAAAAACGCGACTATACCGAAATGAGCGCCTATCTTGCCGATCGGGCCGCAGGCCTGAGCGCAGGCGCCACATCCCGCGGATTTTCTCTTTCCATTGACGCCCCGACGCGCTTCGAAAAAGACCTCTTTTCCCTGCTTGAAGAAATCCTGAAGGCTCCCGCCTTCCGCAAGGAAGACCTGGAGCGCGTCAAACGCGAACATCTGGCCTCCGTTGCGACGCAGGAAGAAAGCGTCACAGGCCTGCTCAGCCGGAATCTCAATCATTTTCTTTTTCCCGACGATTTCTACGGTTATCGCTCCGGCGGCACGGCGCAGAGCATTGCAGCCGCCACCCGGCAGGATCTTCTGGACTTCTGGAAAGCGCAGGAGGCCAAACCGTGGGTGCTTTCGGTCGCGGGAAATTTCGCCAGAGAAGACGTCATTGCCTTTGCCAAATCCCTGCCCGCTCCCGCGCAGGGAAACCGTGAACAGGAAAAGGAACCGGTCTGGACGACAAACAAACAACTTTCTCTGAACCTGCCCGGCAGGGAACAGGCTGCATACATCATGCTGTTCCCCACGGTACCGCTGGAATCGCCGGACGCTCCGGCTATCCAGCTGCTCTCTGCCTCGCTGGGAGGTTTCGGCGGTATGCTGCATCAGGAACTGCGGGAAAAGCAGAGTCTCGGCTACTCAGTCAGCCCCACAAACTGGGCAGGTCAGGACGCCGGATTCATCGGGTTTACCATCATCGCTTCGCCGGAAAATCTGGACAAGGCCGAAAACAGCTTCAAAGCCATTGCACGTGAAATCACGCAGAAGCCTCTGCCTGCCGAAACCGTGAATCGAGCCAAGGCCATGCTGGAAGCTCAGTATTATCGGGGCCAGCAGTCCCGGGCGGGTCGAGCCGCAGCCGGAGCCTCGCACGCATTGCATGGCCGCCCACTGGACTACGGCAAGAAGTTTCTCGACGAGGCCCTGAAGCTGACCCCACAGGATCTGCTCCAAGTGGCCCGGAAATATATTCGGCCCGATGCCGCATACACGCTCACAGTCAGACCGTAAACACATCGGAGAGAACCGCACAGACTCCACATCAACCAGTGGATAATGTTGTCGGTTCTCTTTTACTTTATACAGCGCATTATCCCTCTAACAAGTCGGAGGTGCGCTTGTTGCGCAGAAGGTAAATCACAAAAAAATACATAAAATCTATTCTCATGCCTTTCCGTAATACATATCGGAAGTATTGCATTTGCGCCGGCATGAATTGACGGTATTCGTCCGGGCATCGTCTGCCTCACCCGAAATTTCGGAGAAGACGCCCCTGTCATTTTATTTAAATAATGGAATGAGACAAATATTCGCGCCGAAATGACAATAAAAAAGAGGCAGATTGTCGGCCTGCCTCTCATACTTCTTTTCCAATCGCCCCGGAAGACCTTCCGTCATTCCGGGGCTTTTTCACAACCGTGTTTTCTCCGGCGGGACGACATAGACTACGCCGGAGGAAATCCTATTCCTCGTCGCAGTCAAGCTCGAGATTGTATGTTACCGGAAAGGCCCCTTCCAGCGAGCCGGTTATCAGACAGCCCTGACGCATGATCTTGGACACGCGGTCAAAGATGAACTCGTACTCCTCGTCCATATGCACTGTCACGTCAAGAGTCATGCCCACCACACGACCGCGCCCCTTATCGTCGATTCCTGTTTCCACCGTGGCGCGCCCCTCAATGCTGCGGTATCTGGCGTCGCGTGATTCCAGAGCTTTGTCCAGCGCGGCGCAGTAGCAGTACAGAGCGGAGGCGGCTAGCAGCTTTTTCGCCGTGCCGGGGCGTTCCTCCGCGGGAACCGCACCGTTGTCCAGATGGAGTGTTCCGAACAGGCCGGATTCCATATCGAGATCAATAATGTCGCCCTTGCGGGTCATACGGATGCTTTGCTGATGAGACATGGCGTCCTCCGGGAAAGACTTGGGCGGACAATCCGGCCGCCGCATGGTTGTACGATATGTCGCTCCTCCCGCCGCTTCACGCTCGGGAAGAATCTGCGCGGAAAACAAGCATTTTTCGTGCCATACATGCCTGTATCGCAACATGCTGGAATATAGCGGACAGCTTCATCCTTGACGGAGTCTTTCTTCCATGTCAGACACGACATATCTGTCGCGTAGCGCGACATCCCCGCAAGGAGCCTGTCATGACGCACGAATTTCTGCCTTCCGTAGAGGAAAGCTACCATCGCCTGCTGGAGCATATTCCCGGCATGGCCTACCGCTGCCGGGTGGAAAAGGCCCGGGGAAGCGAACAGGGTTTTGAATATGTGTTGGAATTTGTGAGCCGTGGCAGTTTTGACCTGCTGGGTATTCCTGCCGAAGACATGATCGAACAGAATCAGAATGTTATTGAGAGGATGACGCATCCGGACGATTTACCGCGTCAGCGGCAATCCATCTACGACAAAGTTGTCATGGGACAGCCCTATCAGACCATGTACCGGCTCATTCTGCCGGGCGGACGTATCAAATGGGTATGGGATCAGGGCGAGGGGGTCACCGGTCCGGATGGCGGACTGTGGTATCTGGAAGGGCTGATGATGGATGTGAGCGAGCAGAAATTCATGGAACTCAGCCTGCGCGAGGAAAACCGGCAGTTCAAGACCTCCTCCGATTCACTGTTCGGGCTGGGCGGTATGGTGGGCAAGAGCGAGGCCATGCGCAAGGTATATGAACTTGTACTCAAGGCGGCGGAGACGGAAAACAACATCATTATTTACGGAGAAACCGGTTCCGGCAAGGATGTCGCCGCACGCGCCATTCATGCCCTGAGCGGCAGACGGGGGCCGTATATTCCGGTGAACTGCGGAGCCATTCCCGAATCGCTGATGGAAAGCGAATTCTTTGGTCACACTAAAGGGGCCTTTTCCGGTGCGACGAGCAATAAAGAAGGGTATATCGGCGCGGCCAACAACGGAACGCTGTTTCTTGACGAAATCGGCGAACTGCCTCTTCAGCTTCAGGTCAAGCTGTTGCGCGCGCTGGAAAATAAAATGTATACACCTGTAGGAGGTACGGCTCCGCGAGAGTCGAGCTTTCGCCTCATAGCCGCTACCAATCAGGATCTGACCAAAATGGTTCGGGAAAAGACCATGCGCTCGGACTTCTACTATCGCGTCCATGTACTCTCCATCACCCTGCCGCCGTTGCGCGATCGTCTGGCCGATCTTCCGTTGCTGACGGCGGTATGGATGGAAAAAAGGGGAATCTCCATTGATATTCCCCTCCCCGTGCGTCTGGCCATGGAGCATTACAGCTGGCCCGGCAATGTCCGTGAGCTGTATAATTTCCTCGATCGTTACGCGGCCTTCGGCGAGGCCGCATTGGATTCGCTGGGCGAAGCCGGTCGCGCCGGCCTTGTTCTGCCCGACTGCCATGAAGGCCTGACGCTGGAAGAGGCCACCCTTCAGATGGAAGAACGCCTGATCCGTCAGGCTCTGGAAAAATGCCGCTGGAGAAGAGGCGAAGCTGCGGCTGCTCTGGGACTCAACCTCCGCACTCTTCAGCGCAAGATGAAACGGCTGGGAATGAACGCACGCTGAAGGAATACCCCGCTGAAAGACCTTTCCGGCAGCCCCCGCAGCGACGGCACAGGCCAGAAATGTGTTCAGCAGAAAAGACTGTAACCGAAAGAAGAAAGCTCTCCCGCCGGACTGCGCCGTGCTTCCCGCGGCCGATATGCGCGGGGACAGCAGAAACAGGCCCTTTCAGCCGCAAGTGCCGGGGCTGCTCAGGCTGCGACATGAAACCTTTCGGCAGCCGTGCCGCTGCCCCGAACAGCACGGGCCGGACTTCCGCGCCGATGAAAGCAGGCGAAATGAGCGGCAGCGTTCCCGGCGTTTTCAGGATGCCGCATGTCGCGCGAACGGTACGCCGATACGCACGCCGTACCGCGCCCGCCCCGCGGAGAAAGATGTGTCCAGAGCCGACCTCAATAAACAACGGGCAGTGAAGCCCCTGGGCGATTATCCCGGATGAAACTGCCCGTGTTGAAGGAATCCCCGCGCTCCATGAGGATCAGGGGCTGTAATTCTGACTGATATGCCCGTCAGGCCTGATACTGCATGTTGAAAGTTACATGCCTGTCATTGAGCGAAGCCATCAGTGCGGCCACTCCGCCGTCCGGATCTCCCTTATGCAGATCGTCTGCATTTGGAATTTCCAACCAGCCTACGACTGCCGAATAGGGGATATCCGTCACGTTGACTTCGCCGCCGCTTTCATCCTGCGACTTTAAGCCGTTGCGTACGGAAATGGCGGCCATATCGTAGGCCTGCCGGCCTTCTCCGAGCTTCGTGGTATCAATGATATAGACGAAACCCCTGCCAAACATGTTGCCATAATCGCAATAGGGCAGACAGCGCCCGAGTTCCCTGGCACAGGAGACTCCCGCGGTGCCCGTAGCGCCAACGGCCTGACCAAGACCCTGCGCATCCCGCAGATGCTCGGGAATGCTCAAATCATCCTTGCTCTTGAAGCCTCCGTCCGCGTTGATGACTCGGGGGTCACGGGAGTCGCCCCGGAACACCAGCCCGCTGAAGGTATAAAGCGAACACTCCCTCCCCTCAAAATTCGTTGTCTTTCCTGCATGTTCCACCTTTCCATGGACAGGCGCAGCCGGCAGACCTCTGAGGAAGTCGACCAGTTCTCTCTTATCCGTAATGCGGGGAGGATTGGAAAAGCGGTTCCCGGCCTCTTCCGCAGCGACTGCACCCGTTCCGCCTGCCGCATCTGCTGCATCCGTCCCGCCTTCAGCATTTACAGAGGAAAGCAGGAACCGGGCCTCCTCCGCAGTGATTGCGTTCAGCTCACGTTCAGAGTTCACATACTCAGCAAACTCCCGGGATGTCAGCGTTGTCTGAAGCGTCAGCATATTCCGCGCGGTCTCGCTCAGATCTTCCGGGCTGACGACTCGGTCAGCCAGTCGGGCTTCAAGCCTGTCCGCTTCCCACTGAGAAAGCGTTCCGGCCTGAAGGGCTTCCGCCACAGCGTGCCGCAGTTCGCCTGTAGAGCGTCCGCTCTCTTTGATCTGCGCTGCAAGGGCCTGAGCCGCACTGCCGAAAACCGGCGCGACGAAGACATCCACAGGCGTGGCCGTGCCGTCTGGCGCAACGTCATAACTTACGCTTGCGAAGCCGGAGAAGCATACGGCACCCAGGTCATCGCTGGTGGATATCCGTACATGGGCCACGCCGTCATCGCCCATGCCGACAGAAACTGTGGTGGAAGAATGCTCAATAAGCGGGGTATTCACGACGCCCTTGAATATCCCCATGCCGCCCGTACCCAGCAGGTTGCGCATGGGGGCCTGCGAGGCCAGCATACCCAGCATTTCAGCCTGACGGGGGTTCGCGCTGGTGCCTCCGCAAAGCTCACGGAATGCGTCCATGATCCCGGACGAAAACGTGGACAGGTTGCCCTGACGGTAGGAGAGTTTATCCGCATCCGAAGCAAAGGCGAAGGGCGTGTCCTTGCCTACGATAAAGGTTTTGTCGCCCACCACAATGCGGGGAGGAGTGGAAATGGTCGCCTTGTCGGGGCCGGCCATTGTCGCGCTCATGCGGCGGGTCACGTCGCGAGCTATCAGCGTTTCTCCGGAAAATTTGGCAGACAGCCTCATCGACAGCGAAAGGCCGGGAGAGGACAGATCACTCATGGTCACAGGCCTGCCTGTGGTGATGATCTCCCTTGCCCGATCCAGGGGCATATGCCGGCACAGCATACACAGCTTCTCGCTCTTGCCGGGGCAGAACATTTCCAGCCCGGTATCCAGATGCCGGCTCAGAGCCTCGCTGAATGCAGCTCCCTGCGTCGGCACTCCTTCGGGCAGAGGCTCATTGAACAGGCTCTGCCATATGGTTTCCGGCGTCAGTTCCCCCTGCGGCTGCAAGGCGCGCATGGAAGGGAGGAACTGACACAGAACGCCCGCATATTTTACATTGTTCCCCATCAGCAGGCCCAGACTCACCAGATCTCCGCTGCGGACGCCTCCCTGTCCGGCTATGGGCAAGTCCAGCATACTGCAACAGCCATAAAGCTTGACACTGCGGCTAATCATGTAGCTGGCAAGCGCGGCCGGATTGCCCGCATCGTTGGCTTCGGGAGGAAAATGCCCGATGAGTTCCTGCTTCATGGCCTCCCGCAGCTGCGCCAGCCCTTTGTCGTCGAGCCTGCCCCGCAGCGGAGCCACTGCCTGATCGAAAGCGGAGGTAAATCCATGCTGGGGATCGATGTCGGAAAGAAATTTGTCCCGAGCGTTCAGGCGGGTCTGGGCCATGCGCACAGCATCGTCAATGCTTTCGCGAACCAGGCGTGCGGTCAGAGGACGATCGTTTCCAAGGATTGTGTGCAGACGGGTCTCCGTGGCATCGGCTATGGTGCTGCCGAGCTCGCTGCGTATGGCCGCGATAAAAGCCGTCATGGCCGCATGGTTGGTCGAGGCCCAGGTAGGCAGTCTCGTACTCTTGACTTCCTGGCCGGAAACCTTGATTTTGGAAGAATCCGTCGCCTGAGCGGCCGCAAGGGAAAAATCTTGCAGAGTAGGGCCGATGGTATTCATATGCACCTCCGGAAAATATCTGGAGAAAAGGGCAGGAGACCGCCCGGAAGCAGGCTATGCCCGGACAGGCCGCGCTACACGCGCAGACCGCTGGCCAGCATGACAGCCTGAACGTCCGTCTCTTCCGGCCCTGCATTCGCCAGTTTCTCGCATTCGTTGCGCCAGTATTCAGCCGCCTGCATAAATCGCTCCACGGCATGGATAAAGCTGCCCGCCGTCAGCAGACGCAGGGAATATACCGCCTGCAGCACGATGAAGGATGCCTCGTTATCCACGGCAAGCGTCGCACCCGAGGTGCGTTGAAAAAAATACTGTCCCTGAAGCAGTGCCAAAAAAATGTTCTCCCGTTCTCCCTGTGGGAGTGGAGCCACACAGGTAGCCAAGAGAATCTGTTCAGAATCCTCCAGGTAATGCACCATCAGCAAAAAACCTTCCATTTCCACCGTGTACTGATGCTCCGTATCCATGGTAACGGCGGAAGCGCCCAGATTCCCGCGCAGTCTCTCCACCAGTTCGCTCACTATCGGATCCATACGGCTTCTCCTTTTCCGCAGCTCAATATAGCGGCAAAAGACAACTTTTTTGGCAGTGCTGTCTGTTACTGTCATTTTGAGCGAATATAGCAAGAACTGTGCCTGTAGCAACCTTTTTCTGCCTGCAAGCGGGTACGGAAAAAGTCCTCCCGCTCCGGAATACCGGAGCAGAAGGACTTTTCAGCTCTCCGTCGGCTCGCGCAAGGCCGGGATGGCGGCCCCGCCTTCATCAGGCGCAGTCGTGCTTGTCCCACGGTTCGCGGTTGTCGCGCTGGATCACGGATTCCATGCGTACCAGAGCTTCCTTAAGCTTGCGGATTTCATCCAGCTTGAGATTGGGGTTCTTCATCACCTGATAGATGATCGCGCCGGTGCAGCTTTCATCCACAGGAAGATCTGCGATGGTGGCAATGGTTACGGCCATATCCTGCGCGTTCACTGCGCGTTCCACCGTGCCCGCCTTGGAGTTGATCGCCATACCGTAAAAAGCCGCGCCCTTACCGGTGGCAACCACCACCAGGGTACGGCGGTCGGCGGCTTCCAGCGCGGCGGCAAGGGCGTCGCCTTCGGCCATGACCAGCACGGAATCTCCCCTGGCGCCGTCAAGGGCGGCCTGAATACCGGAAGCGTCGGTTTTCACCGCGCCCAGCTTTTCAGCCAGTTCGGCCAGCCCGGCGCAATCGGCGCAGGGCAGCAGAGCGGCCTTTTTTCTCAGCGCATCCAGAGCCTCGCCGGAGGCGTTGAGATCGAGAGCATCGGCAAGAACGAGTATCGCTTTCTTTTCAGCCATGTCGCTTTCCTTAATGTTCCCCAAACAGGGGGATTTGATTGTATGCAATATTCCTTCCGGGCCGGAGGCTCTCCTGCTTCCGGCCAGCTTCAGAGACTGCGCGGAAGGAATGAGGGACAGCGGAATATCAGATCCCATGTTACATGGAATGTTCCGAACAGCCTACTTCACCAGATTGGGATCTTCCATAATCTGATAGATGGGGCCGCCTTCAGCATCGGCCGGGACAGGGTTGCCGGTGATATAGCACAGCGTGGGCACGATATCGGCCAGCCAACGCGGGCGGGGATACCGGAATCCCTTTCTGATGTTCGGGCCGCGGAACATGAGCAGGTTTTTCAGACTGCCGCAGCCGGATTCCCCGGTAGGCAGGCCGTAGCCGTGTTCCGCCATGTATTCGGGCTTGAGTACATACACCACGTCGCCCGCCTGCGCGCCGCCCATGCCGAAGACATGGGCGTCTTCCTTGCGCACGGCCAGCAGCACGGGCCGTTCGCCGGTTTCGGGATGTTTGTAGTCCAACAGAGCGTTGATGATCTGATCACGTACCTTTTCGTAATCTTCCGGCTCCACAATGCCGCCGGGATACTTACCCTTAAGATTGACATACACGAACATGTAACGCTGAGGCACAGCCTGGGACTTGCTCACATCCAGCACATAGTTGAAGCCCTCTGTTTCCTCGTAGATATCCCAGTAATTTTCAGACTTCTTGGGTTCATAGGAACACAGTCCGGCTTCTCTGAGAGCATGGGCGGTATTGAGAATGGGCCCCATGGGCGTGGCCCCGTGGTCGGAGCATACGCACATCAGAGTTTCGTCCCCCATGATATCCATGAGCCTGCCGAGCAGCCTGTCTTCCACGGTGTAAATATGACGCTCCATCTTTTCCGCTCTAGCACGCACTTCCGGATCCCTGCTGTCAAGGTCGCTTAACCAGCCGTGATAAAACCAGTCTATGGGATGAGAGTGCATATAGAACAGATCCCAGTCCGGGTTGGCTCTGAGCAGAGATTCAACGGTGTTCCACAGCCAGGCACTGTGAAATTCCACCAGTTCGCATACGGTATCGGTATCGATGATACCGTGCAGATAGGCAACCAGACCGATATCATTGGCGGTGATATGCTTGGAGAAATCGATCTGCTGCGCGGCCTCGGGCGGAACAATGAAACCGATGCGGCCCGCAATGCCGGAAACATACAGCTTGAACTCTTCCGCATCGTCGGAAAGCTGCATCAGTTTGCAGCGGAATACGCCCTTTTCAGTGCGTCCGTCGGCCACGATGGTGAAATCATGCTGGACAGGTTCGCTCCATTCACCTTTTTTAATGGTGAAGAATGCCTTGGAGTAGTCCTTTTCCGGGCAGAGAGCGAACACGTCATAGCCGTCGTCGCCGCTTTCCCAGGTCAGGCCGTACCAGACCTGATCCTTCACCGGCTCAATAGATTCCTTGAAATGCATCTTCACTTCAATTTCCAGAGGTTCGTCGCATTCAGGCAGATTCTTCCAACCCTTGGCATCATCAAAGCGGCACTGCACGCCCATGGGGTAGAAATCAGAGGAAATCACGCTCTCGGAAGCCAGAAACTCCTTGTGTTCATTGCCGTGCAGGGGCCAGCGGGTTTCCACCGGAGAGAGACCTTCTCCCATAATCATGACGCCGTTCTTCATGTGCGACGGCCAGGACATGGGATAGTTCACCACGATGCACTTCTTGCCTTCCTTGTCCCATGCGTCCCAGATGGTTTGAGCCGTGAGTATGTCCGAACCAAAGGCCTGGGAGGTTTCCTTGTAATCAAGGCTGCGCCCCTCATGATAGTAATAATAGTCTTCTACGCCGTGCGTACGGGGATAGGCGCCGGTACAGATCGTGGCCCAGGAAGGCGGGGTCACAGTCGGCAGATTGTAGCCTTCAGGAATAAAACTGCCTTCGGCCATGAATCTGCGGAAATTGTCCAGACCACCCTGCGCGAGCATGGCTTCAAGACGTTTGGGAATAAGGCAGTCGTAACCGATAAGGGCGGCACGTTTCGCTTTGGCGGCCATATGTACGTTCTCCTTGCACATGAAGATGTTGAGACGACCTGAAAAAAACGGGGGGATAAGCTCAGTGTCCGGTTGCCGTAACTTTATCCAAAAAACGTGCCAGAAAGCTTCAGCAGTTCCGCCTGAGGCTGTTTTATCCTGTAAAGCGGCCTGATGCCCCTTTGTCCTGCCGTATTTCCTGCGCATGCTCCGCCCTTTCACACCATCGGCCTGTCTCTGGAAAAGCGAAATTTCCGTATTCTTGTTCTATAAATCACAAAATAAAAGCGACAACTTCTTCTCCCAGCCTCCTTCGCACATGACAGAAATGTCGCCCAAACCTAAAATAGTAATTATTATATTATAATAATTAGAGTTTTTTAAAAATACACATTCTGTCTTCAATTACGACATTTTTGTCGCTACGGAGAGACCTCCTCGGCTTTTATTCCTCTGTTGCGTCAGAATTATAAGCTTTTTTCAAATGTACATTTTGGCACAAAGCTTGCTTAGTGGAGATAGTGGCTTTTCCCGCGATCTTCACTAATCCTCGAGGAGGACTTCATGTCGACCGAGCCTCAGAACAGACAACAGACCAAGGATTTACGTCCCGAAAAAACCATTTTCTGGCCTGCGGTGATCAGCATCCTGGTAATCAGTCTGCCCATGCTGCTTTTCCCCAAAGCGTCCGAAGAAATCATCGGCGCCATCTATCAGCCCTTTGCCGCCAAATTCGGCGCACTGTATCTGTGGGTTACCGTCGCTCTCATAGGACTGTGCATTTATTTCGCATGCAGCCGCTATGGGGACATCAAATTCGGCGAACCGGGCGAAAAGCCCCGCTACAGCCTCCGTTCGTGGGTAGCCATGATTTTCTGTTCCGGCGTGGCCGGCGCGGTCATGTTCTGGTCCATTATCGAACCTCTGTGGGATATCATCACCCCGGCCCAGTATGCCGCTCCCCTGAGTACCGAAGCCTTTGACTGGTCGCTGGCCTATCTGCTCATGCACTGGGGGCCCAACGCATGGTGTACCTATTTCATCACCGCCCTGCCCATCGCCTACATGTTTCATATCCGCCGCAGGCCCGTGCTGCGTATCAGCTCCGCTGCGGAAGTCGTACTGGGCAGACACACCAACGGAATAATCGGCCGTACTACGGATGTTTTCTTCATTCTCGGCCTGCTGTTCTGCACCGCCGTGACCATGTGCATCTCCCTGCCTACAGTTGAAGCAGCCCTGCACAGCCTGTTCGGCCTTACTCCTTCTTTCGGCGTGGAAATCGCCATTCTGATCGTCAGCGCCTGCATCGCGGGATGCAGCGTCTGGATGGGCCTGGACAAAGGAATCAAGCGTCTTTCCGACCTCAATGTAATCATTGCTCTGGCCATGGTGGTATACGGCGCAGTCTGCGGTCCCACGGCCGGTTTGTTCGACATTTTCACCAACGCCGTCGGCAAATGGCTGGGCAACTACTGGAACATGACCTTCTGGACTTCGCCCTTCAACGAAAGCACCTTTCCCAAAGACTGGACTATTTTCTATGCCCTGTTCTGGGCCGGATACGGACCTTTCATGGGACTGTTCATCGCCCGCATCTCGCGCGGCCGTACAGTGAGGGAAATCATAGGCTGGGGTATGGCCGGCTGCTGCGCAGGGGGCTTCCTCATTCATGGGGTATTCGGCTCCTATACCCTGTATATCCAGTACCACGGCATACTTGACGCCGCCTCCATCCTCAAGGAGTCCGGCGCTCCGGCGGCCATGATGGCTGTGCTGGACACCCTGCCCTTCGGCAAAATCGTCATGCTGGTGTACTGCGCCTTCTCCACCATTTTTCTGGCAACCTCAGTGGACTCCGGCTGCTATGTCATTTCTTCCGTGGCCACTACGCGTATGGGTGTCAACGACGACCCCGCCCGCTGGCATCGCTCCTTCTGGGCACTTGTCCAGGCCTTGCTGGCTCTTGGTCTGCTGTCCATCGGCGGGCTGGGCGTGGCGAAAATATTCGGAAACTTCTCCGGAGCCCTCATGGCTCTCCCGTCCATTCTGTTGACCGTATGCTGGATGAAAATCATCAAACGCGACGGCAATTATCTGCTGTGCAACTATGTGGAACCGGAATGTCAGGGCATTTCCATGATTGAAGAAGAAGGTATCGACCAGAACTCGGAAGTGGCAAAATAAACTCTGAGGCATACCGCCTTTCACGAGACGCCCCGTTCCACAGCTATGTGGATCGGGGCATTTTTATAAAAAACACGATACTGCACTCTATTCAAACACGCCAATCGCATCCGGCCGCCTGACTGAAGAGCCGTTATCCCAGGAATCCCGAATCATCGACGCTTGTAGCTGGTTAAATATCACGAACGCGAATTTGAGAGCAGCAAGGATATTATGCAACTACCGCAAATAAAAAAAGACCGGAATAGCTGAAGATATTCCACATAAACCGGTCGCGGACGATACGGAAGACTGGTTGAGCCTGCCTTGTAAAAAAAACTCCGTTACGACCATCAAGCAACGGAAATACACATGTCAGATGCACGCGCGTCTACAGAATGCCGACAACAGAGAATACAGACACATATAAAAAACACTGCGCATACCGGAAGATTCCCTGTTGGACGACCGCACAGCGTTTACATATAGAGCTGCGCCCGCAGCCCCAGCCCGGCCAGGCGAAAACCGGCCCAATGCAGTGCCGGGCCGGCAATGGCGCAGAAACTACCTGACCAGTCCCAGCTCTGCCGCCTTTCCGCTCATGGCTTCAATGGCCAGAGCGAGAAAATCCTCCAGCGTCATGTCCATATCTGCACACTGGCGGATAATCTCACGGTTCACCGACGCGGCAAAGGCCTTGTCCTTCATCTTCTTTTTCAGACTGGAGACCTGCATACCTTCGATTCCCGTAGGACGAACCAGCGCAGCCGCACTGATCAGCCCCGTCACGGTTTCCCCGCAGCGCAGGGCAACGTCAAAACGTCCTTCCACCCTGCTGCCGTTGCACTCCGCATTATGAGCGCGAATGGCCTGAAGAGCTTCCGGGGGAAGCGAGCCTTCCAGTTTTTCCGCCGTCACAAGACCATGTCGTTCGGGACTGGCCGCCGTCAGCGGATAATCCCAGTCATGCAGCAGGCCGGTCAGGCCCCACATATCCTCGTCTTCGCCGAAATGCCGTGCCAGGGCGCGCATCACGGCCTCCGCAGCCAGCCCATGCTGAACAAGATGAGGCTCAGGGCCGGGTTCGCGCAGCAGTTCAAGCGCAGCTTCACGATCCATCATAATTCTCTCCTTACAGATCTCCGATAAGATGTGCCGGGAACATGCTATACGCGCTTTCTTCTCTCGCCGCCAGTGCCGTACACGGGACAGATGCAGAGCATTTATTGACAGAGGCGGCTGAATAGCGGATGAAAGGAAATTCACCTTTTTACCCGATCCGACGGCATAAAACTGTTCGTCTTTATAGATATATCTTATGAAACAGGTACTTGGCATACGATTCAGTGAGCATGGCCAGGTTCAGGCATGCTTTTACGACCCCCAGGAAGGATCTGCACTTCCCCCGGGAAGGGGTGTCATGGTGCGCAGCGAACAGGGCCCGGCCTTCGGCCGCATCGTCTGGCAGCGCACCTATGTACGTCTGACGCAGGCACAACTGGAGGCCCTTGCCTCCGATGCCCCCGGAGTCCACTCCGTTCCACCCGCCGATGAGGCGGAAGCCCCCGTTCAGGAAGAGGACTCTGCAACTACGGCATCCCCCCCTGCGGATGAAGAGCCGTTTGAAGAACAGTCTCCGGAAAATCCTCCCGCCCCCCGGGCTTTGGAAAGTCGCGACGGCATCAAGGCACGGCTGGAAGCCGACGACAGGCGCAAAAAAGCCAGAAAAGCCGAAGAGGAGCGGCAGGCCGATGTCGACGCCGTACGTCGACGCCAGCTTCTGGTTGCACGCGCCGCCACGGCGGAAGAGCTTGCCCGTGCCGCTGAAAATGAACAGCTCTGCCGCGAAGCAAGGGAATTCTGCCGACGCTGCATCATGAACCGTAAGCTGGACATGAAGCTGGTAGATGTGGAAAGTCTGTTTGATCGCAGCAAACTCATTTTCTACTTTACCGCGCCGACCCGCATAGATTTTCGGGAGCTGGTCAAGGATCTGGTCCGGCAATATCATACCCGCATCGAGTTGCGCCAGATCGGCGTGCGCCATGAAACTCAGATGCTCGGCGCGCTGGGCAACTGCGGCATGGTATGCTGCTGCCGACGCTACCTGCGGCACTTTGCCCCGGTCACCATAAAAATGGCCAAGGAACAGAATCTGTTCCTCAATCCGGCCAAAATTTCAGGTATCTGTGGTCGTCTGCTCTGCTGTCTGAGCTATGAACAGGCCAATTATGACGCCTTCCATCGCAGTTGTCCGAAACTGGGCAAACGCTATCAGACGGATCAGGGAACCATGCGCGTACTGCGCGGCAACATGTTCCGCAACAGCGTAGTGGTACTGCCGGACGGAGGACAGGAAACGGAAATGACTCTGGACGAATGGCAGGCGCTTCATCCTCACAGGACGGAACATCCCGGTTCCGCGCCGCAGAAGGAAAATCGTCAGAGTACCGAATTCATGGTGGTCAGAGCTTCTCCGGATACGCTGGACGCCGATCTTGCCGAGCTGGAGCAGGAGCTTGACGACGCCGTTCCGGATGCGTCCTCCGCTCTTTCTTCTCCCGTATCCGGCGGACAGACGGTTCCCGGAAAATTCAATAAAAAACGCAAACGCAAACCGGACGGCTCGGGCGAACGTCCCGGCCCGCACCCCCGTCATGCTCAGGAAGGTCAGGAGTAAGGCACGTGCAAAGCTTCTACATCACTACCCCCATTTACTATGTCAACGCCCGGCCTCACCTCGGGCACGCCTACACCACCTTTGTGGCGGATACGCTCAAGCGTTTTCACCGCATGTGCGGAGAAGATGCCCGTATGCTCACGGGGACGGACGAACACGGAGACAAGATTGTCAAAGCCGCGGCCAAGGCCGGCAAGACGCCTCAGGAGTTTGTGGACGGCATTTCCGCCGAATATCAGGCCCTGTGGCCCAAACTGGGCATAGAACACGACCAGTTCATCCGGACGACCGATCCCGCGCATAAAGCTGCCGTTCAGGCCTTCCTCCAGCGCATTTACGACAAGGGAGATATTTATTTCGGCGAATACGGCGGCCACTACTGCACCGGCTGCGAACGTTTCTATACCGAGAAGGAACTGGAAAACGGTCTTTGCCCTCAGCATCTTACCAGGCCCGAATACATCAGCGAAAAAAACTACTTTTTCCGCATGTCCAAATATCAGGGCTGGCTGAAGCAGTATATCCTCGATAATCCGGACTTCATCCGTCCCGAACGGTACCGTAATGAAGTTCTCGCCATGCTGGAAAACGGGGTGCTGGAAGATTTGTGCATTTCCCGTCCCAAGACACGCCTCGAATGGGGTATCGAACTGCCTTTCGACAGGAATTATGTCTGCTATGTCTGGTTCGACGCGCTGACCAACTATATTTCCGCACTGGGCTGGCCGGACAACGAGCAGGACGAAAAGGGCAACTACCGCAGATACTGGCCCGGAGAGCATCTTGTGGCCAAGGATATTCTCAAGCCGCACGGTATCTTTTGGCCGACCATGCTCAAAGCGGCCGATCTGCCCATATACCGGCATCTCAATGTGCATGGCTACTGGCTGGTGAAAGATACCAAGATGTCAAAATCTCTGGGGAACGTCGTGGATCCGCAGGTGGCGGCGAACGTCTTCGGGCTGGATGCCTTCCGCTATTTTCTGATGCGTGAGATGAACTTCGGTTCCGACGCCTCCTTCTCCGAAGAAGCCATCATCACCCGCGTCAACGCGGATCTTGCCAACGATCTGGGGAACCTTTTCAGCCGCGTGCTGTCCATGAATGCAAAATATTTCGGCGGCAAGGTTCCTGCCCACGGCGTCCCCGACGAAGCGGACGAGGAGCTGAACCGCCTGACGGACAATGCCTGTGCAAATTATGTGCAACTGTTCCGCCAGATGCGTTGTTCGCAGGCTCTGGACTGCCTCTGGGAACCTGTCCGGGCCATGAATAAATATGTGGATGTTCAGGCTCCCTGGACTCTCGCCAAGGAAGGAAAAACCGAACGACTCGGCGCGGTGCTGCGCACGCTGCTGGAAGCCATGTACCGTGTGGCCGCGCTGCTGTGGCCGGTCATGCCTTCTTCCTCCGCAGCCATGCAGGAACAGCTCGGCCATCCTCTCGACGAAAAACGCTTTTCCGCCGCGAAGCTGGACGATCTGCTTGTAAGCCGCACACATCTGCGCACGGGCGAACCCATCGCCGCGAAGTCCGCCCTCTTCCCCCGTCTGGAAATGCCGACAAAAGAAGAAAAGACCGGTAAAACGGAGAAGGGAGAAAATAAAAAAGCCACTCCCGCTCAACAGCCCCAGCCCGGGGCGAAAGCCTTTATCGAATTCGCAGATTTTGAAAAGCTGGATTTGCGTGTGGGAATCATCCTCGCCGCCGAGCAGCATCCAAATGCCGACAAGCTGCTGCGCTTCGACGTGGATCTGGGTGAAGATCGGCCCCGGCAGATCTGTTCCGGCATTGCCGCGCACTTCAAACCCGAAGACCTGATCGGCAAAAAGGTTGTCGTGGTGGCAAATCTGCCTCCGCGCAAACTGCGCGGTCTGGAATCTCAGGGCATGATTCTTACGGCCGAATGGGACGGCGGGCTCAGTCTGCTTTCAGCCGAAGCTCCGGCCGGCAGCAGCATCAGATAATAAGCAAAAGCAGGAAAAAGGAGGACGATACCCTCATATCGTCCTCCTTTTTTCCTGCATGAACTTCACCCCAACCCTTTTCCTGATGCGTCATCCGCACACAGACAATGCTGCGGTCTCCTTCGAACGCATGGCCGACAACCGGAGGAATCCGTAAAGGGACGCTCGTCCTCCAAAGGCTTGGACTTCGCATGGTATCTAATCCGTATCCGCCGGAAAACCGTCTGTGCGGAGGGAAGTTTCTGTCCGGACAGCCCGAGGCCGTGTCGCACAATGAAGAATAGTCGGCTCCGGACAGAAAACGTCTTCTCGACAAAACTCGCCGGCAGGCAGCATTTTTCAAATACCAGAGGCATCAGGAGCCGCCCTCCTTATGTTGAACAAACTCCAGCAAGCAGCCGCAAGTAAGGTTCTGTATCGTCGGGGAAACTCCGGAAGCCGCACGGATCAGCCGCCTTATGAATTCCGCCGTGCCCTCCCATGGGCCGCCTTTGTTGCCATGCTCTTCTGGCTTAACTATTCCGGGCGCGCCACGTTGAGCCCTCTTCTGGTAAGCGTTGAACATGACCTGAATGTCGGCCACGCGGCCGCTACATCTCTCCTGTTCATGCAGAGCCTCGGCTTCTGTATTGCCCAGTTTATGTGCGGCTTCTTCCTCAGCAGGATACGTCCCTGTCGCATGACGGCCTTTTCTCTGACCTTTTCAGGGCTGGCCTTTCTGCTCATGCCGCTGGCCCACAGCCTCGAGATTGCGCGTCCGATTTTTTTCGCTTTCGGATTCTTTGCAGGCTTCTACTTTCCTGCGGCCATGTCCACCCTGTCCAGTCTGGTTTATCCCGAAGACTGGGGCAAGGCCGTTGCCGTCCATGAATTTGCTCCGAATGTCGGATTCATCTGCATTCCTCTGGTAGCGCAGGCTCTTCTGCTTGCTCTGCCCTGGCAGGGAGTCTTCTTCGCCGTGGGGCTGTCCCTGCTCTGCGGAGGTCTGGCCTTTGCAGCCTTTGGAAGGGGAGGCAGAGCCTACGCCGCCCCGCCATCCTTCCGGGGCGTTCATGATATTGCGGCTTCCCCTGCCGCATGGGCGCTCATGTCGCTGCTGGCCATAAGCTGCATCGGCGAGTTTTCCGTCTACAGCATCCTTCAGGTCTATCTTGTACAGGACGTCCATTTCAGCCCTGCCGGGGCAAATATGGCCATTGCGGCCGCCCGTGTACTCACTCCTGCGGCAGTAGTGATCGGCGGGGTCATTGCGGACAGAAAAAATCCCTATATTGTTCTGGCCGGAGGCCTTATCCTCCATGCCGTCGCGCTGACGCTCATGTGCCTCCCCTCACGCTTCACAGCTCTGCCGGGTATGGGACTTCAGGCCTTTTCCATCGCGCTGCTCTTTCCTTCCCTGTTCAAGGTCATGGCGCTGGCCTTTCCGGCGGACAGGCAGGCTCTGGTCATGTCTCTGACCATGCCTCTGGCCTCCCTCATTTCCGCAGGCATAATCCCCATGTTTCTGGGCTGGTGCGGAGAAACGTGGAACTTCCGGACGGGGCTTGCCGTCATCGGCGCCGCCTCTCTGTTCAGCCTGCTGTCCGTACGCATACTGAGACGCTGCGGGAGCGGAAAAAACTCCGAACCAGAATCCGATTAAACGCCAGCACGGAGGATCCGTCATGTCCCAATCCGCCGCCCTCCCCATACAGGATATTCTTGAGCGCGCCCATGCGTATCTGCCGGATATCTGCGCCTTTCTGCGGGATCTCATCCGTCTGCCCTCAACAAGCTGTCATGAAGAGGCCGTTGTCCGTCGTATTATCGCAGAGATGCACAAGCTCGGGCATACTGCGGAAATCGACGGCATGGGCAACGCTCTGGGCTGGCTGGGAACAGGGCCGCGTCTGCTTGCCTACGACGCACATATTGATACCGTAGGGCCGGGAGATCTGTCGAACTGGCATTTCAACCCCTATGAAGGCTTTGAAGATCAGGATCGCATCGGCGGTCTGGGAGCCTCGGATCAGAGCGGCGGCATGGCCGCCATGCTTTATGGCGGTAAAATCATGCGTGATCTCGGACTGCTTCCGGAAGGCATGTCCGTCCTCATGGCCGGTACCGTACAGGAAGAGGACTGCGACGGGCTGTGCTGGCAATATCTTATCCGCGACTTTCTTGCCGCCCGCGGTCTGCGGCCGGAAGCTGTTGTTTCCACAGAGCCAACAAACGGAACCATCTGCCGCGGACACAGGGGACGCATGGAAATCAGGGTGGAAGTCCGGGGGCGTTCATGTCACGGTTCCGCGCCGGAACGAGGCGAAAACGCCATCTTTGCCATGGCCCCCATCCTGATTGAACTGGAACGGCTTGCCGGAAACCTGGGCGACGATCCTTTTCTGGGCAAGGGCACACTTACGGTTTCGGAAATATTCTTCTCCTCGCCTTCCCGCTGCGCAGTAGCCGACGGATGCACAATTTCCCTGGATCGAAGGCTTACGGCAGGAGAAGACGCCGATTCCGCCCTGAACGAGATCAGGAATCTTCCCTCCGTCGCCCGCCTTGGAAAAAGAGCCTCCGTGAGCATGTACCGTTACGACAAAGCCTCCTGGACGGGTCTGCATTATCCGGCAGAGTGTTTTTTTCCGGCATGGAGCATCCCGGAGGAACATCCTCTGTGCCGTGCGGCTCTTAGATGCCGGAACAATCTTTTTCCGAACGAAAAAGCCGTGCCGGGCAAATGGACCTTTTCCACCAATGCTGCAGCCATCGCGGGAATGTTCGGTATTCCGGTCATAGGCTTCGGGCCGGGCAGAGAAGAACAGGCCCACAGCCCGAACGAGCATACCTGGAAAAAGGATCTGGAACGCTGCGCGGCCTTCTATGCGCTCCTGCCCGCCATGCTGGCCTGAACGCCTTGCGCCTCTGTCACAAATCTGCCCGAATCACGTTACCGGATCCGGCCAATCCTATTCGAAACAGCCGCCATACCTGTGCGGCACAATGCTGAACACGCTTTCCGCGCTCCTTCATACGGCAGGCTCTTCTGCGCCGACTGCAGGGAAGCCGCCCTTTCAGTATTTACAATACCCCACTGATTTTTGGTAGTTCCAGAATATGCCCATTCGTTATGGACATATCTACGCTTTTTTAATCTTGGCATATACCGACCAATAATACGCATATACGAACAAAAAATCATAAAAACATTTTTTTTGGTATTTTTCCTTTTTCCCGACTAGCGTCCTTACAGGTAAAGGTCGGATACCTTTCGCCCTATGCTGTTATCTATTTTCATAGTTATTCCGACCAGTTTCAGCTTTCATCCCGTTGCGAGGAGCATATTATGGGGGAAACAACCAAAAAAGGCCGCATGATTCAGCACCTTGAGCGCTGCAAGGAATGCGGTTACTGCGTGCAGAACTGCCCGTCCGGAGCGCTTTCCTTCTCCGATGTCTATAACCAGAAAGGTTACCGCTGCGTGGCCATCGACCACGACAAATGCACCCGCTGCACCGTGTGCATAACGGTATGCCCCGACTATGTTTACGAAAAAGTGGAGGACTGATCGCTATGGCCTGCGTTCTCATGAAAGGCAATGACGCATTGTCGGAAGCCGCTGTCCGGGCTGGTTGCCGTTTCTTCGGCGGATATCCGATCACGCCCCAGAGTGAAATTCTTGAATATCTTTCCTGGCGTCTGCCCGAAGTGGGCGGCACCTTCATTCAGGCCGAATCGGAGCTGGCCGGCATCAATATGGTGTACGGTGCGGCTGCCGCCGGCATGCGTGCCCTGACCACATCCTCCGGACCGGGCTTCAGCCTGCTTCAGGAAGGCATTTCCTACATCACGTCCGCAGAACTGCCCGCGGTATTTGTCGATGTGCAGCGTTACGGTTCGGGTCTGGGCGATATTTTCCAGGCGCAGGGCGACTATTTTCTCGCAACCGGTTCCGGAGGACACGGCGATTCCCGCCTGCTGGTGCTTGCGCCTGCCTCCGTGCAGGAAAGCGTCGATCTCATATGTCTGGCCTTCGACAAGGCGGAGGAATACCGCAATCCCTGCCTCATACTTTCCGACGCCTCCATCGCGCAGATGATGGAACCTGTCGAGCTGCCGGAAATGAAGGAAGTGAATCTCGATCATCCCTGGGCCGCAAAGGGCAAGCATGGCGGAGACTTCAAGCGCATCACCTCCACCATGTATTATATCAAGGATTTTGATACCTATATCAAGGCAAAATACGATCGCATGATCGAAAACGAACAGCGTTGGGAATCCGTGCAGACTGCGGATGCGGATGTTGTTCTGGTAGCCTACGGCATCAGCTCGCGCATCTGCAAGGAAGCCGTGTACTTTGCCCGCAAGCAGGGAATCCGTCTCGGCCTGCTGCGTCCCATCAGTCTGTTCCCCTTCCCCGTCAAGGGCTTTGCGGAAGTGAATCCCGACGTCAAAGCATATCTCACCGTAGAAATGAGCGCGCTGCCGCAAATCGAACGGGACGTGAAAATCGCCTGCGGACAAAAGGTACCGGTAGAGCATTTCCTCGGCGGCATGCATATTCCGGAATATACCACCATCATAGAGAAAGCGGTTTCTCTTCTCAAATAGGAGCGGCATCATGGCGGAAAGAAGAATTTCCAAACTCCTTGTGGAGAACAACAAGTTCTGCCCCGGCTGCGGACACGGGATCATCAACCGTGTGCTGGCCGATACTCTTGACGAAATGAATCTTTCGGAAAAGACCGTGGGCGCACTGGCTGTGGGATGCGGCTGTCTGATGATGGACACCTTCGGCATCGACTGGGTACAGGCTCCGCACGGCCGTGCGGCGGCTGTGGCCACAGGCATCAAGCGCGCACGCCCCGAATGCTGCGTCATCAGCTATCAGGGCGACGGCGACGCTCTTGCCATCGGATTTTCCGAAACCATGTACGCGGGTATCCGCAACGAAAACATCACGGTCATCATCGTCAATAACGGAATCTACGGCATGACCGGCGGCCAGATGTCTCCGACGACCCTGCCCGAACAGAAAACAGCCACGTCTCCGAAAGGACGCGACGTTGCCCTGACCGGTATGCCGGTGAACGTCATCGACTTTCTGAAGGAACGCAAGGTTGCCTATCTTGCCCGCGGAGCGGTTTCTTCCGTGAAAAACATCAACACGCTGAAACGCTATATCCGCACGGGTCTGGAAAACCAGATGAACGGCAAGGGATATTCTCTCATCGAAGTGCTTTCTCCCTGCCCGACCAACTGGCACATGACGCCGGAAGCGAGCATGGCCCACATCAATTCCGCAGTGGAAAACTTCTATCCTCTCGGGGAATTCATAAAAGACGGAGAGAGAGTCAATGCATAGTATCATTTGCGCCGGTTACGGGGGACAGGGCGTCCTGACGCAGGGGCTCATCCTCGCCAACGTCTCCATGGAAGCAGGAAAGAAACTGACCTGGGTTCCCTCCTACGGTTCCGAAATGCGCGGCGGAACGGCAAGCTGCCGCCTGCGCATCAGCGACGACGAAATTCTGAACCCCTACTTCAGCCGTATGACCACGCTCATTGCCATGAACAATGAATCGGTGGACATGTTTGAAAGCCAGATCGAAGAAGGCGGCATTCTGGTTGCCAATACCAGCATAGTCCGCGACCGGGAATTCCGGCCCGATCTGCGCGTGATCCGCGTGCCCGCCACGGAAATTTCCCAGGAAAAGAAAAATCCCCGCGGAGCGAATATCGTCATGCTGGGAGCCTCTGTAGCCGCCATGGGAATCTGCCCAGTGGAACAGTTTGCAGACGGCATCGACGCCTATTTTGCCAAAAAGGGCAAGAACAATCCTCTGAACCGCGAGTGTTTCATGGCCGGAGCCGCGCTGGCCGGCTAACCGCGTTGGAGACCTGGCCGCTGCCCCCTCAGCGGCTCCACATCAGAGCAGGCCGCGTATTCGCTGCGGCGTAAGAGGGAAAGCGCCATTGCGCTCCCTGCGGAGGAATATATTCATGGACTTGAAAAAACTGCTGGCGCCCAGAACTGTGGCCATTGTCGGGGCCAGCGAAAAGGAAGGTTTCGGCGGCGATACCTGCCGCAACGTCATGGCCTATGCCGATAAGGACAGGGTCTACTTCATCAATCCGAAGCGGGAAACTGTCTTCGGAAAAAAATGCTGGCCCACGCTGGATTCTCTGCCGGAAGACATCGATCTGGTGGTTATCTGCACGCCGCAGAAAACTGTCGAGGATCTTCTGCGTCAGGCTGCGGCCAAAGGTGCGCGGGGCGCGGTCGTCTACGCCAGCGGATATTCGGAAGTCGGAACACCTGAAGGCAAAGCGGCGACAGAAAGCCTGCGCGCTCTGTGCAAGGAGCTGGATATTGCGCTCATGGGGCCCAACTGCGCGGGCTTCATGAATTATATCGACAAGGTTTCCGCCTTCGCCTTCATATCAGAAGAACGGGACAGAACCGGTTCCATCGGTATTGTTTCCCAGAGCGGCCAGCTCTGTCTTTCTCTCATGGACAGCCCGGCCACCGGTTTTTCCTATTCCATCTCTGCGGGCAACTGCACCGTGGTGAGCATGGAAGATTACCTTCAGTATCTTGTGGATGACGAACACACCCGGGTCATAGGCCTGTATATGGAAGGCGCCACCCAGCCGGAAAAATTCGTCAGCGCACTGCGCGCAGCCGCGCTGAAGCGCAAACCCGTGGTCGTCCTCAAGACCGGACGGAGCGAAAAAGGAAGCAGGGTTGCCGCCTCTCATACCGGTTCGCTCTCCGGAGCGGATCGCATGTATGACGCCATGTTCAAAAAATTCAGCGTCATCCGTGTTCGCGATCTGGAAGAACTGCTGGCGACAACCCAGCTCTTTGCCACCTTGCCGGCACTGCCGCAAAGCACCGGTTTTGCTTCCATCAATCTTTCCGGCGGAGAAACCGGCATGTGTGCCGACGTGGGGGATATGGAAGGCATCGAATATCCCGACTTCAGTCCGGAAACCATAGCCAGGCTGAAGGAACTCCTGCCCGGCTACGCCAGCCCGGCCAACCCTCTGGATACTACGGCCACCATTTCCTACGACGCGGATGTTTATGCCAGCGTACTTCAGACCGTCATGGACGATCCCTCCGTGGGCATGGTGGTGCTGGGATACACGCTGCTGCATGAAATCGCGGATCCGGCCATTATCTACATGACGGAAGGCATTGAAAAGGTCGCCGCCGGCGGTCGCATGAAACCGACGGCCATGCTGCCCTTTGTGGAAAGCACGCGCAATCCCACCTATGCGACCCGTCTGGCAAAAGCGGGAGTCCCCGTATTGCCGCCCCCGCTGTACGCCTTCCCGGCTCTGCGCCATCTGCGAGATTTTATCCGGTACAAGCCGGAAGAACACACGCTGGATATGGCCATTCCCGCTCCTGCCGGAAAAAAAGAACACCGCACGCTGTCCGAATTTGCCAGCGCTTCCATTCTGAAGGAATATGGCGTCCCCACACCGGAGGGCGGAGTCGCAAAGAATGCGGATGAAGCCGTGGCCCTTGCCGAAAAGGCGGGATATCCCGTAGCCATGAAGATATCTTCCGCAGACATTCCCCATAAGTCGGATATGGGCGGCGTACGTCTGGGAATCCGGAACGCGGACGAAGTACGCGAAGCCTTTGCTCTGATTATGGATAATGCCGCAAAAAATGCCCCCGGTGCGGATATCGACGGCATCTACGTTCAGAAAATGCTGGCCCCGGCAGGCATGGAAGTCATTATCGGCGTCAACAACGATCCTCAGTTCGGCCCCGCCGTTCTGGTAGGCCTTGGCGGCATTTTCGTGGAAATTTTCCGCGACACGGCGCTGCTTCCCGCGCCGTTCGGCGAAGCCGAGGCCATGGCCATGCTGGAAAGTCTGAAAGCTGCCCCCCTGTTCAAGGGATATCGCGGCAAGGCTCCGCTGGACATGGAAGCTCTGGCCCGCATGGTGGCAAACGTATCCCGCCTTGCTGCCGAAAAGCGGGATGAAATCGCGGAACTCGATATCAACCCCGTGTTCGTCTACGAAAAAGGTCAGGGAGTCCGCGCGGCGGATGCCCTTGCCGTTCTCAAAGCATAGCATCCTTCTTAAAACGGACGCTCCCTCAACAGCAGACCGGAGCGGATCATTATCCGCTCCGGTCAGGTATGCCCCTCGTCGGGGACATCCCTGAAGACAATATTTCTCTCCTTCATATCTTCATTTTGAATCCCCCGTCGGAACGCCCTTCCCGGGAAGGAAGCACCCGGTTCGCGTCCGGCGCGCAGAGGAAGCGCCATGGACTTTAAAAATATCGAACACAGAGTGTTTCTTCCTTCCGTGGGAGTTTTGCTCTGTGTCATCATACCCATTTATCTGTGGCCGACACAAAGCGAAGAACTCATAAACGCGGCCTTTTCCTTCTGTACACATGAGTTCGGCTGGCTTTACATGCTCACATGTATTGCCTGGTTCGCATTTATTGTGTGGGTCAGTATGGGAAAACGCGGGGAAACCCTGTTTGGTTCCCCCGATGAAAAACCGGAATACGGAAACTTTGCCTGGATCTCCATGCTCTTTACCTCCGGCGTAGGCACGAGCATCATCATCCTCGGCTTTCTGGAACCCATCTACTATGTGACCACGCCGCCCTTTCATCTGGAGCCGTTCAGTCGGGAATCCTACGAATTTGCCCATATGTACGGACAGTTCCACTGGGGGCTCAGCGCATGGGCCTTTTATTCCCCGGCCATTGTGGCCGTGGGGCATACCATTTTCAACCGCAAAAAAAATGTCCTCTGCCTAAGTTCCGCCTGCGAGCCGGGCTTTTCCCACAGCGGCAGGGGCGTTGTAAAACATCTTATTGATGTTCTTGTCGCCTTCGGCATCATCGGCTCCATTTCCACCTCCCTCGGGCTTGGCACGCCCGTCATCGGCGCCATCGGCGAATATGTGTTCTCCATTCCTCCGGGATACGACCAGATCATCAAGATCATCGTGCTGCTGATCTGGATGTGCCTGTTCAGCGCAAGTCTGTTTCAGGGGCTGGATAAGGGGCTGAAAAGATTCAGCAGCATTAATGTCTGGATGGCCCTTGCCTTCATGGTTCTTATTTTCCTTTACGGGCCCAGTGTCCAGATGATCAAGATGGAGATCAACTCTCTCGGACTCTATATGCAGAATTTCGTCCGGCTCAATACCTGGATGGATCCTTTCGCTTCTTCCGAATTTGTTGAAAACTGGACGATCTTCTACTGGGGCTGGTGGATTGCCTTCATGCCCATGATGGGGCTGTTTGTCGCCCGCATTTCGCGCGGACGCTCGATTCGTTCCGTCGTCTGGGGTCAGATGTTCTGGGGTTCGCTGGGTTGTGCCTTCAGTTTCGCCGTGTTCGGCGGCTATGCGCTGTATCTTCAGCAAAGCGGACAGGTCGATGTCTCCTCCATACTGCACGGTTCCGGGCAGACCAGCGCCATGCTGGCCATTCTGAAAACGCTGCCCTTCCACCGTGTGGTCATGCTGTTTCTGTGTCTGCTCTGCTTCATCTATCTCACGACCACCATCGACTCGTGCGCGTACGTACTGGCCTCAATCACCACCAGGAAGCTGGCGGCAAATGAGCAGCCTGCACGCTGGAACCGTATTCTCTGGGGCGGGCTGTTCTGCCTGCTTTCCTTCGGATTGATGCAGATCGGAGGCCTTAAAGCCGTACAGACGCTGTCCATTGTCACCGGTCTGCCGCTCGTCGCCGTTGTTTTCATCCTGATTCGTTCCGTAAGCGTCATGCTGAAACAGGACAAGCCCAGAGGAGGCAAGCGGGAGCGTCTCCCCGCACCCTGAAGCCTTTCCTCTACAACAGGAAAACACCATGTACCATCTGGACGAAAAACTACAGGATTATATACACCACAATTATGAACTGTGCCGGGAACATGCCGACTACATCACCGATCACCCTGAATGCGGCGGGCAGGAAGTTCTGGCATGTCAACGCTATGCGGAAATTCTGCGAACATATGGTTATGAAGTTGAAAGCCCGTACAAAGGAGTCCCCCACTCCTTCCGGGCAGTAAAAAAAGAACGTTCGGGGCGGGATATGCCGCGCGCACTTCTCATGTGCGAATACGACGCTCTGCCCGAAATAGGACATGCCTGCGGTCACTCCCTCAGCGGAAGCGCAAGTCTGCTGGCCGGTCTTGCGCTGAACGAAGCCTATCCGGATCTGCCGCTGCGCGTGGATATCATGGGAACCCCCGGGGAGGAATTCCCCGGGGGAAAAGCCATGCTGGCGGAAGCCGGTGCCTTTGAAGGTTATGAATTTGCCGCTATGGCTCATATGTTTGACGCAAATGCCGCACAGTTCAATGTGCTTGCCTGCAACGACCGTCAGATCTGCTTCCGTGGAAAGGCTGCTCACGCTTCCTCAAATCCCGCCGACGGACGCAATGCGCTCAATGCGGCCCGTCTGTTCATGGACGCCATGGATATGCTGCGGCAGCACATGCCTTCCCAATCCCAGTTTCACGGTATCGTGACAAAGGGAGGAGAATTACCGAGCATTGTACCGGATGACGTGCGACTTGATTTTTATTTCCGCGCCCGCACTCTAAAAGATCTCTGCCTCCTCAATGAAACGGCGGAGCGTTGTGTCCGTGCGGCTGCTCTGGCTATGGACTGTGAAGGCGAATACAGCCAGCGTTATCTGACATATGCGGATTTGAGCAACCCTCCGGCAGCCGCTCAGCTTATCGGAGAAATTTTCGACGCAATGGGAGAAAAAGTATCCGTTTTTCAGGAACCGCAAGGCTCCACGGATGCGGGCAATGTCGATCAGCTCATTCCGGTCTTTCATCCCCTCGTGAGTATCAGTGGAGGAAAAAAACAAGCTCTTCATGATCGTGCATTCGCCGCACTTGCCAAATCGGAAAACGGATATCGCGGCATGTTTAATGCCGGAATTCTTCTGGGAAACCTGATTCTCCGCCTTGTTCGGGAACCGGAAAAACTTGAAGCCGTACAACGCTGGCATAGGGAATACCGAAAAAACAGTTCCCCGCATCTCTCTTCTTCTCCTGCCTGAAAAACAGTCTGCCCCGTGGCGTGACGGTACGCCACGGGGCAGACTGTTTTTCAGGCGTACCCATCTTCAGAGGCTGTGGCTCAATGGACATTGCAAGGGAATCGCGAATACCCCACATACGTCATGACGATGGATCTGAAAAGTTCTCTGCCCCTTGTCTGTGAACATCCTCCATATTCCGGGGTCGGGATCTGCCCGAAGAAGAGCCTGTTGCGCAGCAGACGCCATGAGATATATCCGAAAAAAATCCTTATGACCTTCTTCAGAATACTTTTATGTAGAATAGAAAATTTTCCGGCGAAATCGATCTGTTTTTTTAAATAAATGAACAAAATTAATCTATTGAGAATGAACTGCCTAATGATAGTCGTCCTTTTATGAGAAATATTGTTCGCATTTACGAACAATATTTCGGGGAAAAATTTTTCTCGTCTTTTCATTTCAAGTTTCCCATAGTGCGTTCAGCATAGGTGAAAGGTGTTTTTCTTCCGTCTGCGATGCACGCTTTCGGAAATTTTCCCGTACATATCGCCAATAAGGAGCGACTGAAATGGCAGAGAACAAGCCCTATATTCTGGTAGAATGGAATGACACGGAAACAAACGCCAAAGGCTGGCTGTGCGCATACAACTTCGTGAATCACTACTGCGGCGGCGGAACCCGTATGCATCCCACCGTGACGGCCGAAGAAGTCGTCCGGCTCGCTACCGCCATGGGTTACAAATATAATGCCTGCAAATCCAAAACCACCGGCGGCTGCAAGGGCGGCATTGCCTATGATTACAAGGCCCCCGATGCCAAGGACGTTCTGCGCCGCTATCTCAAGGCCATGTCTCCGTATATCAACGCCGGCGTTTCCATCGGCGGCGACCTCGGCGTAGACTACAATGACGTTCTTGAAATTCTTGATGAAATCGGCATCGGCCTGCCTCAGACCTGGGCCATGCGTCATGACCCCGCCCAGCAGCAGAGAATCAAGGATCATGATGCCGTCTGCAAGATGCGTTACGACGGCTTCCTGATGTATGACATGATCACCGGCTATGGCTGTGCCGCCGCTCTGGATGAAGCCTGGCGCTTCAAGGGCAACAAGCCTGAAGGTACGCGCGTAGTGTTGCAGGGCTTCGGTTGCGCCGGTGCAAGCCTGGCCAATTCGCTGGACAAGATGGGATACAAGCTGGTGGGCATTGCCGACGCCAACTGCCTGGTCACCTGCGAAGACGGACTGGATGTCAAAAAGCTGATCGCCACACGCAAGCCCAAGGGAGAACTGGATCCCGCCGCGTTTGCTCCTGAATATAAGGTGCGTCCCAATACTGAATGGCTGGATGTGGATTGCGATATTCTGGTGCCTGCCGCGCTCGAAGACGTCATCAATATCAACAACGTAAACAAGGTGAAAGCCTCCCTCATCGTCGAAGCCGCAAATATTCCGGTCACGGCTGAAGCCGACGCCGTTCTGCGCGAAAAGGGCATCGACGTATGCGTCGACTTCGTTACCAACATGGGCGGAATTCGTATTTATGAAGTAGTCGTTTTCGGTCTGGTAAAGCCGGAACCCGCAGCCATTGTGGAAGATACCGAAAGCATCATCCGCCGTCAGACCCGCCGCGTCTTTGAAGAGGCGAAGCGCAGCGGCAGAAGCACCCGTGAAGTAGCACGGGAACTTTTTGCTCCTGCAAAATCCGACTTCCCCGATATCCCCAGAAATAACTAATTTTCCGCATCAGGCCCGTTCGCACCCCGTGCGGGCGGGCTTTTTTTTCATCCGCACAGTGCGCAAGATCCCTTACAGGGAGGAGTGTTCCTCATGACAAGTTCCGTCCGCAAGTATCTGAGCATTGCGGCCCTTTCCTTTGCCGGAGGGTCCATTTATACACTGCCTTATCTCAAATATATCTTTTATGATACCCAACTCGAAGTTATGGGCATCAATAACACCCAGTCCGGACTTCTGGTGAGTATGTACGCCATCGGCTGCATTCTGTCCTATATTCCCGGCGGGCTGATTACGGACAAAATATCTCCCCGCAAGGCCATTGCCGCCTCTCTTTTCGGTACGGCCTGCCTGGGCGCGCTGTATGCGTTTACGTTCTCCTATACGCTTTCCCTTGCCATCTGGCTCATTTTTGCGCTGAGTACCGCGTTTGTTTTCTGGAGTTCTCTGCTCAAAGCCGTGGGTATGGCCGGAGACAAGGACGAACAGGCACGACTGTATGGTCTGTATTACGCCGGAAACGGCATTACCGGCGCCATCATGAACAGTCTTGCCCTCAAAGCCTTCACCTTTGGCGAAACGCCGGAGCAGAGCCTTTTTTATGCCGTCATGGTGCTGTCTGTCGGTATTGCGCTTGCGGGCGTGTTTGTTCTCATCCTGATCAAGGACGGCAAAGTCGAAACCAGCGCGGAAGACAAGTTCGACTTCTCCGTCGTTCTTGATCTGCTTAAAAGTCCGCTTCTCTGGGTCTTTTCCTTCATCGTCTTCTGCGGATACTCCATCTACTCCAGCACATCCTACTTTACCCCCTATCTGACCAACGTGGTCGGCGTTTCCGTGGAAGAATCCGGCGCATTTTCCATCATCCGCAGCTATCTTTTCTACCTCCTTTCTCCCATAGGCGGGTACCTGGCCGACAAGATTTTCCACTCCACAAGCAAACTCTTCGTTGTACTGTTTGCTCTCCTCGCCGCCAGCATCTTCGGCGTTCTGGCTCTGCCCAGCGGCATGAGTACCTTTGCGGTAAGCGTTTACACGCTGCTTCCGGGCGCCTTCGGCCTGATGCTGTACGGCCTGGTATTCTCCGTGGTGCGTGAGGCCGGTATTCCCGTAACCGTAGCCGGTACCGCCATAGGCATTGCGTCGATCATCGGCTACACCCCCGACTTTTTCATGTCCACCATGTTCGGCAGCTGGCTCGATGCCCACGGCAACGCCGGCTACAACATGATTTTCACCTTCCTCGGCTCCGTCGCCGCAGCCGGTGTCGTTCTTTCCTTCATCGTCATGCTGCGCGGCAGGAAGCACAACGCTTAACGGACAGACTCTTGCCATTCCCTTCCGCCGTGGATACGGTACCGTTCCACGGCGGTTCGGAAAAATCCCCGTTTCCCGCCTGAAACGTCGGAGGAGCCGCTGCATGAAACCCAACAGAAGCGTCATGCGCCTTTTACAGGCCATGGATTACCTTGCAGAACACAAAAAAGGAGCTGCGCTCAGCGAAATTGCTCACGCTCTCGGCGAACCCAAAACCAGCGTTTATGATCTTCTCGTCACTGCCGTAAACATGAAGTATCTGCGGCGGCACAATCGAAAGTTCTATATTGGAAAGCATGCAAAAATCGTCGGTGATATGTATCAGGAAAAGCAGGCCCTGCTGGATATTGTTACTCCCACGCTCAAGGAAGCGGTCAGTACCTACAATGTCAGTGTATCGCTGGTTTTTCTCGAATACGGCAACCTGAACTACTGTTTTTCCCAGCATCCGGATGACGCCGTGCTGGTGGCGCGGCAGGATGCTCCCTACAATTTCATTCATGCTTCGGCTTCCGGCAAAGTACTCCTTGCCTGGTCGCCACCGGAACGACGCGCAGAAATACTGGCAACGCTGGACTACCGTAAATTCACTGACAGAACCATCAGCAACGAAACATCCTTTCTGGAAGAACTCGAGCGCGTGCGGGCCCAGGGCTACGCTGTGGACAACAGAGAATATCACTACCTGCTGCAATGTATTTCTGCTCCTGTCAGAAAAAGCGGAGAAGTCATCGCATCCTGTTCCTTTTCCGGGCTCAATCTTTTTCTGCATTCCCCGGAAGAAATGGCGCAACATGTAGTGGAAACGGCCAATCAGCTTTCCGCCATGACGGAAGAACTGGATCTCTAGCGCCTTTTCATTTTGAAGTTCCTCCATTAGTCAAGCGAAGCGAGACTGTGACGCGAGGTCGGAGTAACCGCTATGAGCTTGTGTGGAGTAGCCGCCCGACGGGCGGAGGCCCGCAAGCTCATACCTGTCCCGCAGAATCTGCAAATATGCGCGGCAGAGCAGCTTCCGGCAGGGGCGTGAACGCTGCGAGATGAAACACAGGGCCTGAGCGGTAGAGACGTTCAAGAACAAAACACTAAGCTACGTATCTTTTCGACAGAAAAACAAAGGGTGGAAGCCTCCCGCCGGGAACGCTGCCACCCTGATGTTGCATTCTTCCTGAAATATTTTCCGGCGGAATCTATCTTGACCGTCAGCACCATTAACATAACTTGCCGGCATCTGCCGAACGGAGAAACAATCGCGCCAGCCCCGACAGATGGCACGCCCGGCTCTGCATCTGAAGTGAAGAGCCGGGCTTTTTCGCCTAAAGAATTTCCCTTGCCTGCTGCACCACATGCTCCACAGTGAAGCCGAAATGCGGGAACAGCACTCCGGCCGGGGCCGATTCGCCATAAGAGGTCATGCCCACAATCCGGCCGTCAAGTCCGACATATTTCCACCACCAGTCGGCGGCCTGTGCCTCTACCGCCATTCTGGCGCGCACCGAGGAAGGAAGAACCATTTCACGATAGGCTGCTTCCTGCCGATCAAAAACGTCGCAGCTGGGCATCGAAACTACCCGTACACGCCGTCCTTCCGCCTCGAGAACTGCGGCGGCTCCAAGTGCAAGTTCGACTTCGGAGCCTGTGGCGATGATGATGAGTTCAGGTTGTCCGGTACAATCCCGCAGCACATATGCGCCGCGACGAATCAGGGCAAGCTGTTCCTCACTGCGTTCCTGAGCGGGGAGTCCCTGACGGCTCATAATCAGACATGTCGGCCCGTCCTTCCGTTCAACGGCACTGATCCAGGCCACGGCGCTTTCCGCTCCGTCACAGGGACGCCACACATCGACATTCGGCATGAGCCTCAGACCTGCGCTCTGTTCCACCGGCTGATGCGTCGGGCCGTCTTCGCCGACGCCGATGGAATCATGCGTCAGCACCCAGATCGCACGCTTCTTCATCAAGGCAGCCAGTCTTATGGCATTCTTGCAGTAATCGGAAAAGACCAGGAAGGTCCCACCGTAGGGAATGAATCCGCCATGCAGGGCAAGGCCGTTCATGATGGTACTCATGGCAAATTCACGCACGCCATAGTGTATATAATTGGCGTCGAATTTTCCGGGTACAAGTTCGACGGCTCCGTTGAACTTCGTGCCGACAGAACCCGTCAGGTCGGCCGAACCGCCGACAAGTTCGGGCAGGGCGGGAGCAATAATATCCAGCACAGCCTTGCCCGCCGCACGAGTAGCGATCTTTTTTCCGCCTTCCGCAGGCGCACTCATAAGCTGCACGGCCTTCTCCGAAACTTCCGGCCATGAAACGGGCAAATCGCCCTTCATCCTGCGAACGAATTCTTCGGCCAGTTCGGGATAAGCTGCCGTATAGCGGGCGAACAGCTCGTTCCACGACTCCTGAGCCTGCTTTCCGGCAGTCCGGGCATCCCATGCGTCATAGATTTCCTGGGGAATGGTGAACGGATCGTATTTCCAGCCCAGCGCAGCCTTTGTCTCCGCAGCCTCTTCCGCGCCGAGAGGAGAGCCGTGTACGCCGGAAGTTCCGGCTTTGTGTGGCGCACCGTATCCGATGACCGTCCTGCAACAGATAAGCATCGGTTTGTCTTCATGCGTCAATGCTTCACGAATGGCAGCATCGACCGCCGCGCCGTTCAGTCCGTCCACATTGCGCAACACCCGCCAGCCGCAGGCTTCAAAACGGGCAGGAGTATCGTCGGCAAACCAGTTGGCAACCTTTCCATCTATGGAAATGCCGTTGTCGTCATAGAGAGCTATCAGTTTGCCGAGCCCCAGGGTACCGGCAAGAGAACATGCCTCCTGCGAAACGCCCTCCATCAGACAGCCGTCGCCGAGAAAAACCCATGTGCGGTGATCGACAATATTCAGATCCCCACGGTTAAACTCCGCAGCCAGCATACGCTCGGCCAGAGCCATGCCCACAGCCGTGGCAATCCCCTGTCCCAGAGGCCCCGTGGACATATCCACCCCAGGCGTCCGATCGCATTCGGGATGTCCGGGCGTCAGAGAACCCATTTGCCGGAAATTACGGATTTCATCCATGCTGAGAGCATACCCTGTCAGATGCAGCAGCCCATACAGCAGCATGGAAGCGTGCCCGTTGGACAGCACAAAACGATCACGATCAACCCAGGAAGGATCGGCAGGGTTATGCTTCAGAAAACCACGCCACAACGATTCGGCCATATTGGCCATGCCGAGAGGTGCGCCGGGATGACCGGAACCGGATTTTTCAATGGCATCAATGGCCAGCGCACGCAGCGCGTTGGCGAGTTCGGAACGATTCGGCATACAAACCTCCAGCGCCGGTGAAGCCGGGCCACCTTTACCCCTCCGGGGCATTTTGCGACTGCACGGGACTATCATCCCGAAACATACCTGTTTTTCGTCAGAATATTCAGGATACAGTTTCCCGAATATTCTGCGGATGGAAGTATAAAATATATCAAGAAGCACAAACATTGAAGAACGGCCGCGTTTCTACTGCCTTTCTTCAACATTCCGGGGCACGACTCCCGGACGAAGCCAAAGTCGAAGCCCGTTCCCTCCGCTCGGAATTGTCTATCTCATATAAAGAATTGCGTAAACGTCATGCTCGTCCGGCGGCCTCAAATTCTGCCAGACGTTCGGCAAGGGGAAGATGTCCGAAAAACGAGGAGCCGGACACCAGCACGTCGGCCCCGGCATGAACCAGTTCCGCAGTATTTTCCGGACATACCCCCCCGTCCACTTCCACATGACAATTCCGACCGGCCAGCTTCTTACGCAGCGTGCGCACCTTGCCCGGTGTGCAGGGCAAAAAACTCTGTCCGCCAAATCCCGGATTGACGCTCATAATCAGCACCATATCCAGGTCGTCCAGCACATAGTCCAGTACATCCAGAGGAGTGGCCGGATTAAGCGCAGCACCGGCTTTCATTCCCAGCCGTCGGATTTCGGCCAGCACACGCTGAAGATGACGTGTCGCCTCGACATGCACAACCAGCATATCCGCTCCGGCTTCCCGAAAGTCGACAAGATATCGCTCCGGCTCTTCAATCATCAGATGAACGTCAAAAAACAGGGAACTGCGTTTGCGTAGCCCCCTGATGACATGCTGACCGAACGTAATATTCGGGACAAAACGGCCATCCATCACATCCCAATGAACCCACTGCACGCCTGCCGCTTCCAGATCGCGCAATGCGCCGGCAAAGTCGCCGCAATCGGCAGAAAGCAATGATGGAGAAAGAATCATGACTCATGCTCCGGTTTCTGCAAGGCGGGAAGTCGGGAAAGAACACCTCGTACTTCCCGCAGTTCGCAAAGGACATCCTCAAGAAGACGCTGACTTTCGCTTGCCTGAATCGCCGCCCGCCCGGCAGGAGGAACCGCCAGTCTGGAAACCTGCTCCGGAGAGAGAGCAGACAGCGAGGAAGAAGGCGGTGGAACAGAAGGCCGGGAAGGAGTCGCCGGGGAAACGACGGTGACGTTTTCCTCAACAGCCACGGATACAGTCGGCGTCTGCGGCCGGGGAGACGGCAGTCCCATTTCTCCGGAAAGCACCCGACGGGCGCCGTCAATGGTCATTCCCTTTTCATGCAGCAGGGAGCGGATACGCCTCAACAGGCGCATATCTTCTTCACGGTATAAGCGTTGTCCCTTGGGAGTGCGCAGAGGCTCAAGCTGAGGAAACTCCCCCTCCCAAAAACGCAGCACGCAGGTCTTCAGCTTCAGGGCTGCGGCAGCCTCCCCGATACGGTACAGGCGTCTTTTTCCCTTGTCTTTGGCCATGTTCTCTCCTGCCGCAGATGCACCCTGACGGATAATGCTTCATTCGGCGGGCGGGTTCTGCATGTTATCTGTCTTCTTTTGAACCCGCCCGCTCTTCTTATATGTTTACAGGCAGGGCCTGAAGCAGCGAAGCTGCTATTTTTTCCCGTTCCTTATCCACCTCGGCATCCTGCAATGTGCGCTCTGCATGGCGGAAGGTCAGACGGAAGGTCAGATTCCGTTCATCGGTCGCATGGCCCTGCCCGCAGCCGGGTTCATACAAATCGATAAGTTCCACACTTTCCAGAATGGGATTTTTACTGCTCCGTCCGGCAACGCGGATACATGTAAGTATATCCTCAACCTTGAGGCCTGCCTTTGCCCGCACCGTCATATCCCGGCGAACAGGCGGAAAAACGGGCAGGGGATGGAAAGCGCGGCGTACTCCGGCAGAGAGTTCCCGCAGAAGATCCAGATCCAGATCCGCCAGCCAGACATCCCTGCGGGCATGATAGGCATCCGCCATATCCGGACGAACCCGCCCCAGAACACCGGCATCCCTGCCGTCCGCCAACAGCCGCACCGCAGGGGCAAGATAGGGGTGTCCCTCAATGATCTCAAAGGCAGGGACGGACATATGCAGAAAATCACGGATAAAATGTACTATGATACCCTTGAGATCCGCATAATCCATATCCGCATCTTCATGCAGCCATGCCGAATCATAACGACTGCCGTAAAGAACAAAGCCCAGGCGTCGACATTCCCGAACGCCGGTTTCTGAAGCTGCATCCTTGCGGAAGCTCTCCGCCACTTCAAACAGACGCAATCCCGTCGCTCCCTGCGCTATATTATAACGAACGTCATTCAGGAGTCCGGGAGCCAGTTCCGTGCGCAGTACGTCCTGCTCGGCAGTCAAAGGATTCAATATCTGCACTCTGCCATCCTGAGGCAGATGCAGATGATCAAGATCCCTGTTCCCCACGAAGCTGTAATTCACGGCTTCGTTCAGTCCCATACCGGCCGCCCAGCGTTTGACTCTCATCATGAAATCATGTCGGCCTTCGGGCTTTCCGAAATGTTCAAGGCAGGGGCGTATTGCAGGCAGTGTAGCCGGCATGGCATCCATACCCCGGAAGCGTGCCACTTCTTCAATGAGATCCGCTTCCCGGGAAAGATCGTAGCAGCGCCATCCGGGAACAGACACGCTCCACTCGCCCTCTCCCGCAGGCTCCACACCGCACCCCAGAGAGCGCAGCGTCTTGATGCAGAAGTCATTTTCCAGATCCACACCGAGCAGATCCTCGGCCCTGGAGCGCCGGAACCGGATACTCGGAGCGACATAGGGTCTGGGCTCATTACGGCATACACCCTTCAGCACTCTGCCGCCGGAAAGCTCTGCCATCAGGGCCGCCGCTCGATCCAGGGCAAAGGTCATTCCTGTCTGATCCACTCCCCGTTCATAGCGATAGGAAGACTCGCTGGACAGACCAAGACGCCGGGAAGTCCGACGCACAATCTGGGGTTTGAACAACGCGCATTCAATGAACACGCTCTTTGTTTCCTCAGAAATCTCCGTGGCAAGCCCACCCATGACGCCAGCCAGAGCCACAGGCCTTTCGGCATCGCAAATCAGGCCGTCTCCGGCTTCAAGGAGCCTTTCCTGTCCGTCGAGGGTAACAAGCCGTTCGCCGGCCTCAGCCCGACGCACGATGATGCGTCTGCCGGCAAGTTTGTTGTGATCGAAAGCATGCAGAGGCTGTCCCAGTTCCATGAGGACATAGTTGGTCACATCCACAAGATTGGAAATAGGACGTATCCCCACGCCATGCAGACGCCAGCGCATCCATGCAGGGGAAGGGCCGACCTGCGCCCCTTCCAGCATACGCCCCGTATAGGCCGGACAGTGATCGGGATCCAGAATCTCAACAGGCAGAGTCGAAGAAATATCCTCGCCAACCTCCTCCAGCTCCACCCGGGGAAGTGTCAGAGGCAGACCGAAGGCCGCAGACACCTCGCGGGCAAAACCCAGCACGGAAAGACAATCTGCTCTGTTGGGCGTAATGCTGATATCCAGCACTTCCTGATCAAACTCCAGCTCATCGACCAGACGCCTGCCAAGCTCCAGTTTTTTCCCCGCTCTGTTACATTCGGGCAGAACGAGAATACCGCTGTGATCATCAGTAAGCGCAAGCTCCCGCTCGGAGCAGATCATACCGCAGGAAAGCACGCCGCGCAGCTTGGCTTTTTTTATCTGCACGCCGCCCGGCAATTTCGAACCTACGGGAGCCACAGGCACAAGCTGCCCTGCGGCAACATTGGGGGCGCCGCACACGATGGAAAGAGGCTCATCCCCTCCAACGTCGACAGTACAGACATGCAGATGATCGGAATCCGGATGCATATCGCAGGTAAGCACGCGGCCGACCACCACATCGCGGATTTCCTCATAGGGATGCCGGATTTCTTCCAGCTCCAGCCCCAGCATGGTCAGGCGTTCGCCAAGTTCTTCCGCTGTGCCTTCATACGGCACAAATTCCCTGAGCCAATTCAGACTGAGAAGCATTCCGGAACTCCTATATGGAGAACTGTCCGAGGAAGCGGACATCATTCTCAAAATTCATACGCAAATCACTGATACCGTACTTGAGCATGGCAATACGTTCCACACCCAGACCGAAGGCAAAGCCTGAAACTTCATCCGGTTCATAGCCTACGGCCTCAAATACAGCCGGATCCACCATACCGCTCCCCAGAATTTCCAGCCAGCCGGATCCCTTGCAGATGCGGCAGGTCTGGCCATGTATGTGCCCTTCACCTCCGCACTGGGTACAGGACATATCAACTTCTACGCTGGGTTCGGTAAACGGAAAGAAGCTGGGACGGAAACGCACACGGGTTTTTTCCCCGAACACGGCACGCAGGAAAGCGGTAAGCGTACCGCGAAGATCGGTCATGGTCACCTTTTTATCAACAAGCAACCCCTCAATCTGATGAAACATGGGCGTATGGGTGACATCAGAATCCCGGCGATACACCTTCCCCGGTGCGATGACGGCAAGCGGAGGCTTCCGTGAAAGCATGGTTCGCACCTGCATAGTCGAGGTATGCGTACGAAGAACAACTTTATCTTCTATATACAGGGTATCCTGCATATCCCGAGCGGGATGTTCGGGGGGCATGTTCAGGGCCTCAAAGCAATGAAAGTCCGTATCTACTTCCGGCCCGCTCACAATTTCATAGCCCATTCCCCGAAAAACGGAACACACTTCTTCCATAGCCAGCGTGATGGGGTGTAAGGAACCGCGCCACGGCATACGTCCGGGCAGCCCCGCGTCAAAGCGGGCGAGAAACGCCGCTTCCCTCTCGGCTTCCTGCCTGGCAAGACGTTTTTCCAGCAAATCGGTCAGAGCCTGCTTGACCTTGTTGGCAGCCTGTCCGAAGGCCGGCCTTTCAGCAGGAGCAAGCTCCGGCAGACGTGACATGAGTTCCGCAACCTTGCCCTTACGCCCCAGAAATTCCACGCGGCAGCTTTCCAGCTCCTGCGCCGAGGAAACCTTGTCCAGCCGCTCTTCGAAAGAGGGAACCAGACCTTGCAGTTGTTCAAGAAGATCCATGACAAACAAGCCCTGAATAATGTTTCCCCCTGCACGTTCACATTCGTTTCACCGTTGTGTCGCAAGGGCGGGAGGGCATCCCTCCCGAGTTGAAAATTCGTAAAATGATACAGCATTCATGCCACTCCGTCCAGTTCAGAATACCAGTCCGCCGCCGGCAACTCCGGCATGGTTTTCAGAAAAAATGCATGAGGCTGCTGCGCGAATATTTTTTTACAGGCGGCACGATTTTTCAACATGAATATACTAATTGAAATTCGCTCTGAAAACGCATGGCCTCCGATTTCCAAACAGGCCCTCTGCCTCGACGGCACAGTTGTCGCATGAAAACATTTACCCGAAAAATATCCGCTCGACAGCTGAGTCGCTTCTGCAAAAGCCAAGAGCCAGACATGGTACAAAACAGGGATCTTCGCTACCGCTTTCCGGATATCCCTGCTCTTCTCCAAAAACAGGATCATACATGTCGCAATAAGCTTTTATTATGAAAAAAAATATTGTATAGAGAAGACAAACACCCAGAACGTACGGCACTACGGTATTTTCTCCAACGCCTTTGAAGCGTTTTCTCCATGCCTTCAAACCGAATTGCCCTACCTCACAAACAGGAAACAGCCATGCAGATATCGCGGATTACAAATCTCTTTAATGTATTTGTGCTTTGTTTCATTATTATATTTTGTCTTATTATGTACCAGCTCTCCTCTGCCATTCATGGCTATATGGATCTTGAAAGCAGAAAATACACGTCTCTTG
>DWXS01000003.1 GCA_019119045.1 Candidatus Mailhella merdavium
CCGGCCACAAAAAACTTTATGAGTTCGGTCTGTTGCCGATTATTTAGTCTGCTGCGTCTTTCATACATGCCGGTATCCTAGCTCTTTTTTCTTAGCTAGGACAGCCCCAAATAAAAATAATATCGTGCCTGTACAGTCTGCGGATACCATCTGAAAGACCCCCGCGGTTCTGAGCTTCATTCTGGCCGCGCGGTATCCGTACCCCCTTCTGAACCTTTTTCAGAATGGGAAGATGCTCCTTGAGCCAACCCGGATTGCAGAGGCATGTCTTATGTATCTCCCGCTTTCCATCGACAATGGCTGTAACTCTTCCGACTCTCGCGGAAATCCCCGCCCCCGCACCCTTCTTCTGCTGCTGGCTCTGTTGTGTCTGCCCGCTTCTGCCGACGCGGCAACGGATCGCATGGGTTCCGGAGTTGTCACCGTATCGAACGGTCAAACCTATGACAACGTTTATGGTGACTATATCGTGACGGACGACGCCCTGTCGCAAAAGGGCAGCGTGGCCGTTACCGGAGGCACCATACATATGAAGGTGTACGGCAGCTTTGCCCAGGCTCCGGACGGCACGGCCACAGCGAACAACGGCAATGTCATCATCAGCGGAGGCACGCTGGACGGCAGTTTCAGAAACAATATCTACGGCGGCTATGCACTGAGTACCGCCAACAACGCGCTTGCCGAAGGAAACAGCGTGCTTATCACAGGTACCCCGAGCCTGAACAGCGAAAAATACATTTACGGCGGCTATGCCCAGGGCAACGGCAACGCCGCAACCCGGGTAGCCGCCCTGCTCAATGACGTGACCATTCAAACCGGCACTTTTGAAAACGTCTACGGAGGCTATGCCAGCGACGGTTCCAGCTTCAACGGGCTCCTGCTGGCTGCAGGAAACAACGTCATCATGACCGGTGGATCGGTAACGAACAACGTTTACGGCGGCAGAGCAGACAACAGCTATAACAGTTCTTCCGTTTCCAGAGCGGACAGCAACAGGGTCAGTATCAGCGGCGGGGATGTAGCCTATACCGTATATGGCGGTATTGCGGATTCAGATGCGGACGCCTCCGCCGATGGAAATATCGTGGAGATCAGCGGAGGAAACATTCAGTTCGTCGTAGGTGGCGACGCAATCAGCGACAGCGGTTCAGCCACTACTGACAACAACTCCGTGTTTGTCAGCGGGGGAAACATCTCCGGTACTATCATAGGAGGATCGGCCGATAACGGCGGAGGAGGACTGAGTTCTTCCAGCTACAATACCGTCATCGTAGAAAACGCCAGTGTAGGATCTTATGTGAGCGGAGGGCTGGCACAAATCACACAGGGCGGCGCAGTGGCCAGTCACAACAACGTGCTGCTGGGGCAGGGCGCGTCCGTGACGGGTGACGTTCACGGCGGGGATACGACGGGGGGTTCCGGAACGGCAGATTATAATATCGTGTCGCTTTACGGCGGCGCCTCTGTTTCCGGCAGTCTTTACGGAGGCAGGGCGGAAACGGACGGCTCCGCCAGCCATAACGTACTGCTCATCACCAACGGCACAACAACGGGAGATCTCTACGGCGGCGACGGAGGCACGGGTGGCGAGGCTACAGGCAACAGCGTCATTCTAGGTGAAGCCGCCCGACTGAACTCCACGGCAAACATCTATGGCGGGGCTGCGGGTACGGACAACGCCGTCCCGGCGCAGAACAGCGGCAACACACTCTTTCTTGACAGCTGGCAGGGTACGGTTCAGCGAAGCGCGGGTTTCGAGTATTATCATTTTGTTCTGCCCCGCCCGGGCACGGACGCAAGTGTTCCCATGCTGACTCTGACAGGAGCGCGGAACGGCGACTTCACGGGGACTTCCGTAAGCGTGCAGCTCCCGGATATTCTGACCGGCGGCAGAGCCGTTCCCGGAGAAAGCTTCGTTCTGATACGGGATGACAGCGGAGCCGTAAACGAAATGAACATAGGCAGCGGAACGCTTACGCTGCCGCAGGGATTTGTTGCTCTCTTCGACTGCCAAATCTTCAACCGTGGACAGAGCATCACCTTCGATATCGTCAACTTCCGGCCCAATCCGCAGGTAAAGGCGCTTAATGAAGCACAGGCCGCCGCAACAGCCGCATTGAACACGGGGACGGATCTCATCGCCGGGGAGGGCATGAGGCAGGCCGTGGAAGCGGCGAAATCAAAAGGATGGGCGGCCTTCGCAGCCGTGTACGGCGACGATATGCGGTATCATACCGGTTCTTACGCGGACGTTAAAGGCATTTCCCTGCTGACGGGACTCTCGGCAGGAAGTTCAGGCGTCTATACCGACGCGACGCTCGGGATGTTCTTTGAACTGGGATACGCCACCCTTGACACCTTCAATGAATTTGAACGGGGAAACGTCAGCGGAGGAGGACGCAGCCGCTATCTGGGCGGAGGTTTACTGGGGCGTCTTGATGTTTCCCACGCTCCATTAAAGGGTCTGTATGCCGAGGCGTCCGTCCGCGCCGGAAAGCTCGAAACCTCCTGGAACAGCGACGACCTGCTCGACAACATGGATCGCAAGGCTGATTTCGACAGTTCGACCCCCTATTACGGTTTTCATGCCGGGATCGGAAGCATACTGCACCTTACGGACACGCTGCGGGCCGATATCCATGCCAAATATTTCTGGACGCGGCAGGAAGGACAGACACGGAACATTCTTGGAGATGTTTTTGACTTCGACGCGGTAGATTCGCAACGTCTGCGTCTGGGGGCACGTCTGGAATACGATCTTGCGGAAAAGCTGACCCCCTATATCGGCGCAGCCTGGGAACACGAGTTCGATGGTACGGCCCGATCCTCCGTTCCTTATTACGGACTGGATATCGCCTCCGTCTCCACGAAGGGAGACAGCGGCATATTCGAGGCCGGATTGAACATACGGCCTGCGGATATTCCCGCAAACCTGAGCCTGGGATTGCGCGGAAGCGTGGGCGCAAGAGAAGGCTTCGGCGGCCACCTGAATGCCGTCTTCAGATTTTAGGACATATACTCGCGACCGCAGCAGACGACAGGCAAGCGTCCTCTCCAGAAAATTGCAACATTCCACTAAATAAAAATACGGATGCACTGGAGAGAGCGGGAATCTGCCCCTGTGCAGAAAACTCGGCCCGCAGGACAAGCAGTCGGCGTTTTCATGTCCGATCCCTGCCTTGCAGGCTGTCAGGCATAGTCACAAAAAAGCCGGGCTTTCTCTCCTCCGGCTTTTTTGCAATATGAAGCAGCATTACAGAACAGCAAAGCGTATTTTAGACAATTTTCCCCATGTTCCTTTGAACATGCAGGATTAAAACGAAAACTTCACGAATTAACTTTGCTGATACCAAAAAGATCCTCTTGAGATTGGTACATCCTGTTCTGTCAGTACAAATTTAATTATCGGCAATATCCGGATCACGAACATGAAAAAATTACGAAACAACATGTAGTTCGTTATTTTTTTGTTTTATTTCGCAAAATAATTACAGGACTGTTATATAACATTACGTTTTTTTTATAAAAAAAATATGGCATGATTTCTGCAATCTTTTCTTTGGGTGCCCGAAATCACAACTTTTTCTCCCCTACACGGAGGATATCATGCCCAGAGGAAAGAAAAACGCCATCGTCGTCATGTTCGACAGTATGCAGCATAATTACCTTGGCTGCTACGGCAACGAATGGATGAAAACCCCGAACCTCGATCGCTTTGCGCGAGAAGGCGTATTGTTTGAAAATGCCTACGTCGAAGGACTGCCCACCGTCCCGGCCCGCCGCGCCATGCATACCGGTCGTTATACCCTGCCCGTCTCTGGTTGGGTCGCACTTACTCTTGAGGATACCACCATTGCGGATCTGTGCTGGGGCTTGGGCATTGATACCGCCCTTGTCTTCGACTGTCCCAACTATCGTCTCCCCAAGTTCGGCTATACGCGCGGTTTTGACAACGTCATGTTCACCCACGGCAGCGAGGGAGATGACGGCTATTATTACGATGATCCTCTTTATCACCGCGATCCTAAAGATTATATAGAGGATCATTTTATTGAAACAGCAGACGAGATTACCGGGAGCAAAGTAGTCGGTCCTCTCATGGAAGAAATCAGCACTTTTCTTAAGGCCCATCAATACTGGAAAAGTCCTGACGATCGTTTCGTTGCCCGCACCATTCATAAGGCCATCCGTTACCTTGAAGAAGTGGATCGCACGCATCCCTTCTTCCTCTGGGTGGATTCCTTCGATCCGCACGAACCCTGGGATCCGCCTTCAGTCTATATGGACTTCCCCTGTCCCTATGATCCCGACTACAAGGGTAAAGATCAGTTTTTACCCATGCTGGGTCCCGTGGAGGGCCTCTATACAGAAGAAGAACTGCATCATGTCCGGATGCTGTACGCTGAACTCATCACGCTGTGCGACACCTATTTCGGCGAACTGATGGACGCTGTGCGCCGTCTCGGCCTGGAAGACGACACTCTGGTCATGGTGGTCTCCGACCATGGCGAGCCTCTGGGCAACGGCGAACACGGCCATGGAATCATGCGTAAGGTTAGGCCATGGCCTTATGAAGAACTGGTTCATGGCATCATGATGATGCGTGGCCCCGGCCTGCCTGCAGGAAAACGTATAAAAAGTTTTGTTCAGTCCGTTGACGTGGCTCCCACCATCTGTGACTGGCTGGGCATCGGCGTACAGTCCTTCCATCAGGGTGTCAGCCTCCTGCCTCTGGCCCGCGGCGAAGTAGATAAAGTACGCGATTTCGCTATTGCAGGTTATCATAAATTCTCATGGTCAATCATCACTGAAGACTGGTCCTATATTCACTGGCTCAAACACGGAGAAAGTGACGGTGCATATATGAGCGGTATCTATATTGAAGGTACCAAAGCAACAGGTGCAGACATACCAGGAATCAAAAAAAATGCGCTCTATGGTGACAATTCCGCTATGCAGCAGAAAAAAACTGAATCGTCTACCCCTATTAATGATGCAATGCGCAGACATCAGGAAGCTGCATCGCTTGATGGCGAAGCACAGTGGACATGTACACCTGGATCAATCGCAGAAGTTCCAGATGTAGATGAATTATATAATCGACATACAGATAAATTTCAACTTCATAATGTCGCATCAGAGTATCCTGATATAGCAAAAAAACTCCTTATACAGCTTACAGAATATATAAATGAATTGAAAATTTCTTAATATAAATCGATATACATACTTTAAATATATATTAATTTTAATATTATATAATCAATTATACAATCACAACTATTTGGAGACCACAATGAATCACTATCTGCATAACATTATGTTTGCTTTGTCCACATTCTGTCTATCTATTTTTACATCAGCCCATGCAGCAGAATTCACGCCGGAAAACCCCCTGATTTTGAAGATGACATCTTTTGCCATGCCAACCCATCCTGTCGTTAAAGATGGATTTCTTCCATGGGGTGAAGAAATCAAGGAAAAATCCGGTGGACGTATGATCTTGGAGTTCTATAATCCCAATACCATATGCCCAGATGCAGACACATACGACTGTGTAAAGAGTGGAGTCATCGACATCGGAGGCCAGGTAACCCAAAGAGTAAAAGGTGCATTTCCTCTTTCCAATGTTATGGATATGCCAATGTTATATCCTTCGGCTGAAGTATCTCAAAAAGTTTTTACTCAACTTCTTAAAGAATTTCCCGAACTGCGTGCAGAGTATAAAGATACAAAACTATTTGGCGTATGGAGTGGAGCACAATTCCAATTACATACAACCAATAAACCCATTCATAATATAGATGATATCAAGGGGCTGAAAATAGGGGCAATCACAGCCAGTGCAGCACCTACCATTACAGCCTTGGGAGCTTCTCCAGTAAGTGTACCTTTAAGTGACACTTACCTGGCCCTCATGCGTGGACAGGTAGACGCCATGGCTGCTCCGTATGCTTTTGTCGTCAGTACCAAAATTTATGAAGCTACAAAATTCAGTACCACGACAAGCCTTTTAGGAAACGGCATGTACTTTTGTATGAATCGGGATATCTATGAATCCATGCCGGAAGATCTGCGTACTATTCTTGATGAAACTCTAAATAATGAACGCTTTGTCTCTTTTGCCAAAGTTACCGACCAAGGCGCTCTCCATGATATTGAAACCATCAAACAGGCGGGCCAACAAATATTTGAGTTCTCTGCTGAAGATTTGGAACGAGGTCGAAAACTCACTCAACCTGTTGTAGATGAATGGATTGCCGACTGCGAAACCAGAAATCTCTATAACGGGAAGCGGTTCTCTGCCTGACATATAAATAAACTTTTCTCGATTACTTCCCCCATCAACCGGCTTCTTTTACATCCCGATTTGTCGGAGTGACTGCCGAATCTGATGAAGCAGAAAACGGATGGGGGTGAGGCACCGAAAGACTTTAAAGAGATGACTGGTATGTGAGGAAGGCGACTTCGGAATAATTCGAAAGAAAAAGTTAAGGATCAGAAAGATGATGTTAAGTCTGAAAATGAAGTGTCTGAGGCAAAGCTGAGTTCTT
>DWXS01000004.1 GCA_019119045.1 Candidatus Mailhella merdavium
CCGTGTGTGACCCCAAGAAGGAGTACCTATGTTTTTCTAGGGGATCACCACAGGCTACAAGCCGATATTTCTTCTTAAAAAATAAAAGGTTACAGCATGTTAGCTGTAACCTTCCGAGTTCTTGATGGTGCCGAAGGGGAGACTCGAACTCCCACTCCCTTGCGAGAACTAGACCCTGAACCTAGCGTGTCTACCAATTCCACCACTTCGGCACGGGAGTCTTTCTACCTAAACCGATATGCTTTGGCAAGCTTTTTTTTCAAATAAAATTAAATTTAATGGTAAAAAAACCTCCAGGCCGCTCCGGAGTAGGAAATACCGGCGTCTGTACCTCGTGCGTTTCCTCTGCCGGAGCAAAACCGTTGCCGCCCATTCGGTATGATCGTGCGCGGAGAACGGCAAACAAGGAGCCTCTGTCGCGCTCATGACGGGCACAATTCCCCTCCCCCTCACCGACTTTTCGTAAGGCAGCCGGCCCACGGCTTTCAGGGCACACCGTCCATCAGGGGAGCAGGAAGGCTCAACGGCATCGGAACATCCCGACCGTCCTCCCGATCAGTACAGGAAAAGTCTTTCTCTGGGGCAGGGCTCATATGGAGCCACTGAATTCTGCTCTGACGCCAGAGAGGCGCATACTCTCTCGTGCTTCACGGCCGGCATGCGGCAGAGCTTCCCGACCTGTACGGAGCGTCGCGCCATTCCCGGAACCCGGCGCCATACGGCCGAAAACAATATTTCCCCATGGCTTTCATAAAAAGCGCATGGGGAAATATGAAAACGGCGCAGTCAAAAGAAGTCAGCGATTGCTCACCAGACAGACCTCGTCCCTGTCGTCGCGTTCTTCAAGAAGCACGTCGACGGTTTCGGCCCGGGAGGTTCTCACGCTTCGCCCCACATAATCGGCCTGAATGGGCAGTTCTCTGTGCCCGCGATCGACAAGCACCAGCAGCTCCACACAAGCCGGGCGGCCGTAATCGAGAATGGCTTCCAGCGCGGCGCGCACGGTACGCCCCGTGTACAGCACGTCGTCCACAAGAAGCACCTTGCGCCCTTCCAGAGGAAGAGGAATGGAAGAGGCCCCGAGCGAAGGAAAGGCCGCCAGCGAAGTCCAGTCATCCCGATACAGATTGATATCAAGAGTTCCGAGCGGAATATCCCTGCCGCATTTTTCCTTCAGCACACGGGTCAGACGGCGCGCCAGATCCCCGCCTCTGCGCTGGATTCCCACCAGCAGCAGCCTGTCCATGTCTTCGCCGTGTCTTTCCACGATCTCGCTCGCCAGACGCTCCAGCGTTCTTGCCATTTCTTCTCTGCTCAACAGTATCAGCTTCATATCAAATCTCCATGCGATGCCGGAAATGAACACCTTTACGATCCATGCCCCGTATCCTACGTTTTTTCGGGGTGACAATCAAAGGCCGTTATTTCGTTTTCATTGTTGACAAAGCGTACGCCTGTTCTTAATTCAACTCCAGCATACACTTTGAATTCGGAGGAATCATGATCAATCTGACTGAAAACGCCCGCAAGGAACTTGAGGCTTTCTTTTCCGACAAGCCCAAGTCCGGCATTCGCGTGTATCTCGCGGCCGGCGGCTGACGCGGCCCTCGTCTGACTCTGGCTCTGGACGAGCCGAAAGGTGACGATACTGTAGTGGAAACGGACGGCTTTACGTTCTGCATTGAAACAGAACTTCTCAATCGAATCGGCGGCGTAGATATTGACCTTTCCTATATGGGATTTACGGTCGAACCTCGCCAGCCCCTTGTCAGCGAAGGGGGATCGTCCTGTTCCTCCTGCGGCAGCGGCGGTTCATGCAGCATATGATTCCTCCCGGCAGGGCCTTCCGTTCCAGTTCGTTTCCTTTTGCAACAACAACCTGCAACCATCATAAAACCGATCTGCGGAGGGTCTCATGCTGAAACTCAGCGAAAGCGCCCGCAAGGAGCTTGAAGCGTTCTTCTCTGACAAACCCAAATCCACCGTGCGTATTTATCTTGCGCCCGGCGGTTGCAGCGGCCCCCATCTGGGGCTTGCGCTTGACGAAGCCAATGATGACGACAAGGTCATCGAGGAAGGAGGCTTTACCTTCTGTGCCTCTCAGGGCCTGTGGGATCAGATCGGCGGCGTAAGCATCGATCTTTCCTATATGGGCTTCACGCTCGAACCCGACAATCCTCTCCCCGGCGGGGGCGGAAGCTGCAGCAGCGGATGCTGCGGCAGTTGCGGCAGCTGCGGACATTAATGCCGGAGCTTTTGCCGCTGAAACGTCCCGGCAGCAGGAGCGGAGTCCTGCGAAAGACAGGTTCCCGTATTTTCTGTGACGACGCCATACCGTCATCAAGCCGGAGCGTTTTTGCGCATCCTGTCGGATAACAGACGGCAGATACCGTTCATGCGCCGCCGATCCCCCCTGTCGGCGGCGCATGTCGTTAACGCCCCCTTCTGCGGCCACAGCTCCGGCCTCCCCTGCCCCGGCAGAACGGCGTCTATGCGCCCGGCGGCAGAACGGCAACGCATACTCCGCCGGAGAGTGGAATCTTCCGACGTGCCGCGTCACCCTCCCATGTGGGGAGCATCGACAAAGCGCGATGCCCGCAGGCTGACCTCTCCCGCCTCCCCAGAAATGCGGGAGCCTTTGTCCCTGAAGAACATGAGAGAAGCGCAGCCCGGCGGAGGCTTCCCCCTGCCCGTGCCGGGACGCCGTATCCGGAACCTCATCGAGCACAGGCCCGGCCGGATCTCCGCCCTTGTTCCGTCACAGGCCCGGCCACACGTTCGGACTCCCCTCCGGTCCAGCCTCCGAAGTACCGTATAGGGCCCCCCTACCCGAAGGCCGTTCCGTCGCGCGTTGTCCGTATGCGGCACTCTCATCTCCGTCCGCACATCATCATATTTGTGTCCCGGCCCGTTTGGATGTAGACATTAATACAGAAACACGTTTCCGGCTATGCGCCTGATCGTCTGAGCGTTTAGCGGCGTCACTTTCAGTGTTCGGAGGTTTCATGATTTGTCCAAATTGCCATGCGGAAATTCCCGACGACAGTTCGGCATGCAGCAGCTGCGGAACCCCCATTCTGCGCCCCAAAGTCATCGAACCGGAAGTTCTTTCCGGCGAAGAGCCATACGGAAACATGCGCGGAGCCTACCGGGAAAATCCGGGCAACGCGCGCTTCACAAGGGTGTTCTATACGACCTTTCCTTCCGACAGGGGAATTCCTCCCGCCTGCCTGCCCACCTTTATTTCGCTGGGCCTTGCGCTGGCTGCGGCCTTCAAGTACGGCATTCTTGCGGCCATAGGATTTCTGGTTTTTGCCGGAGTCGGACGCCTCATCACCTTCTTCATGACCATACGGAACTGGATGGAAGGCAGGGCGATCAATCCCTGGGTTCTCCACGTCGCCACATGGTGCCTCTGCTGGCTGCTTGTGGCCTGGCTCTCCGGCGATCTCGGCTGAACAGAAAATCCGGGGCTTGATTTTCCCGCAACAGACGCGCATAGTCCCACCCATGTTGAGTGCCGCTCGGAAAAAGCTTCTCATGACCATTACCTGCCTGGTACTGGTCTATATGTCGTGGGGTTCCTGCTACATCAGCGTCAAGTTCGCGCTGGAAAGCTTTCCTCCCTTTCTGCTCTGCGGCATACGCATGAGTTCCGCCGGAGCAATCCTGTACCTTGCCACCTGGCTGTACGGCGAAAGAAGCAGACCTACCCTTGCCGACTTCCGGCAAAGTCTCATTCTTTCCTTCTTCATGGTGCTTATCAGCAGCGGCTTTCTCTGCAAGGGGCAGGAAAGCGTGCCTTCCGGCATAGCCGGCATGTTTTCCGGAATGGTGCCCATCTGGATGGTCATCGGCGGCTGGCTCTTTCTGCATGAAGCCCGCCCGCGCAAACTCCAGTATGTCGGTCTGGCGGGCGGAACCTTCGGCATCATCCTGCTCAGTCTGAATCAGGGGATATCCGGCCTGACCTCCTGGTGGGGTCCTCTGTTTCTCCTGCTGGGAACGCTGGGCTGGGTTGTCGGCTCCTTTTATTCCAAGGTCCATGCGGGGGAAACGAAGCTCTCCGTCATGCGGGTCAGCGCGCTTCTCATGTTCATCGGCGGTTTGCAGGCGCTGATCGCGGCCTTCCTTCTGGGCGAAAGCGTTTCCCTTGCGGAAGTCACGCCCAAAAGCTGGACGGCTCTCACGGCTCTGGTGCTTTTCAGCGGCATTGTGGCCTATTGCAGTTATTTCTGGCTGCTCATGAATACCCGGACGGAAGTCGCCATCTCTTTTGAATATGTAAATCCCGTCATCGGCGTGTTCCTCGGCTGGCTGCTCGGCAACGAACATGTCGGCACCATAGTGCTTACGGCCTGCGTCTGTATTGTCGGATCGGTCTTTTTCGTGGTGGCCGGCCCCAGAGACTGACGCTCCGCCATCCAGTTCTCCCGAGGCTTCCGGCACGACGGAAAAACTCCTCGTTCCGGCCGACATGCGCCCCCGGAGAGTCTTGAGGAGCAGCCCTGAACACTGATCCCCGCCTCCCTCCGTCGGGCTGCCGGATCTGCCGAACGCCTTGCCCCTCACAGCGTTCCAACAAACACGGCGCATCCCCAGCGCGTCATATGCGCCGCACTCCCGAGGCTCCCCCTCCCTCATCACTGACGACGGACACAGCATCGCCCCGGATGCTCCGTTCATCGCAGCCCCCATACGCTGAAAAAGAACGGCCCGACACCCACAGAACGAACCGATGCGCTCCCACTTTTCCTGAGCGGATGAAAAACTGTTTTAAGACGCCCTTCCGGAGCAGAACAGAGCGATTTTTTAATTTAATTATGCTCCGACCCTATTTTTTTCGCTGCGGGAGCCGATTTTTCTATTAACTTTATCGACTGAACAGACAGCGCACAAACACCGCATGCACGAGGCAGGTCAGAGATGCTCTCATCAGTGACAGACAGCGCGATCCTCACAAGTCAGACAGAAGCATACGCATCATCCTCCTCGGCAGCGGGGAGCCGCACGCAGCGCGGTTCCCGACAGTCCGACAGCGCAGAGTTTTCTTCCAAAGCTCTGAACCTGACCGATTTTTCCAGCCCGGTCTGGTCTGTCAACGGAAATGCTTCCTTTACAATGAGCGGCTACACCGCGCAGGGCACGCTGGTCACGCTTTCCATGGGAACACAGGGAAACGGCTCCTTCACTATGGGGAAATTTTCCCGCCAGAACAGCATGTTCAGACTCAGCGGTCAGGATACGGCGGAAGAACTGCGCATTACCTTTGAAGACGCTTCAGGAAAAATACAAAGCTACGTTCTGGACGGGAATGCCCGTTTTGTGGAGACGGAAAACGGAGAGATCATGAAAGACGACTCCGGCCTCCTTTCCAAACGTGCGGACGGCACCGACAACAACATGATTGTGGTGAATCTTGAGGATGACGCCGTCATAAACGGCGGTACAGGCGACGACGTCCTGTTCAACCTCGGACAAAACGCCGCGCTCAACGGCGGCGACGGCAACGACACCATCATGAGCATGGGAGACGGCGCAAGCCTTCAGGGAGGGAACGGCAACGATCTTCTGAAGGTCGTGCGGGACGTTCTGCGCAGAGAAGACGTCTCCGAAGGCCTGGGCATGGATAAGGACAGGGCCGGACTCGTGGGCTTTGAAAAAGGACAGTCCGTCTCCATGGACGGCGGGGCGGGAAACGACATCATACAGTCGGACGTCAAGCTTCACGACTCGCAGATCAACGGCGGCGACGGCGACGACGTTCTGGACTTCGACACTCTGGTCGACAGCAGGCTTGATATGGGAGTCGGCAACGACCGCATTTCCGCCGACGTTCTCTACGGCACAACGCTTTCAGGCGGCGACGGCGACGACAGCTTCAGCATAGGCACGGCCAGTCACTCCTCCTCGATCGACGGCGGCCGGGGCAACGATTCCTTCTCCGTTTCAAGGCTTGACGATCAAAGCATACTCCGCGGCGGAGACGGCGACGACAGCATCAACGTTGCACTCGCCAATGCTTCTCTTATAGACGGCGGCGACGGCAACGACAGGCTTCATGTACGCAACGCGAAGGAAAGTGCGGTTCTCGGCGGAGACGGCGACGATACGATCTGGGTGGAATATGCGGAACAAAGCCTCATCGACGGAGGCAGAGGAAACGACAGTATCCGTGTTGATGAGGCGCGCGAATCCCTGATCTCGGGCGGGGAAGGCGACGACAGTATTTCTGCGGCCGGAATAAGCAACCTGGTCGACGGCGGCTCCGGCAGCGACAGCATTGAGGCGCGGGGCAACGCCGTGATCCTTGACGAAAATTCCGTCATCAGCAACACGACTTCCGGAAGAGAAATGAAAGATATGCTCGAAAGCATGCGCGAGGTTTTCGACAGGCTCCCGCTGAACGGAGCGGAACGCCAGAAATACGGGGCCGCCCTGCGCTATGCCGAGGAAGCCCTGCGCTTCTGATGGAATAAGGTTTTTATTGACAGTTCCCGCCCGAAAAGGCATACTGTTTCGGTTGCGGTAACAATACCTGTGCGCTTGTAGCTCAGCTGGATAGAGCGACAGCCTCCGGAGCTGTAGGCCCGGCGTTCGAATCGCCGCAGGCGCACCACAGAATGTTCAGGATGCTGCATGTACATCATGCGGCATCTTTTTTTATGTTAAAATTCGATGTTCAGATTGTGTCGCCCACGGACTTCCCTCTGAACGACCGCCGTCCCGTATATCCGAAAAGAGGAAAAACGGCCTGAAAAACAGGCTGGTTCCACGATCCCGGAATTGCGCCAGGATGAAAATGCAGCTCGATAAGCGAAAATTTGGAGTGCGTACCGATATGGAATTTATGGAAGTCAAAGAGAATAAAAAACAATTTCTTCCCTTGTTGCTGTTGGCCGACGAACAGGAGAATATGATAGACCGGTATATTGATAGGGGAACGATGTATGTAGTAAATGATAATGGAATAAAATGCGAGTGTGTAGTAACCGACGAAGGGAAAGGTATTCTTGAAATTAAAAATATTGCAACCGATCCGGAATATCATGGTAAAGGTTACGGAAGAGCATTAATTGACTTTGTTGCTGCGAAATATAAAGGGAAGTATTCCATACTTCAAGTTGGCACAGGGGACAGTCCTTCGACCATTTCTTTTTATGAAAAATGCGGTTTCACGCGATCGCACAGTATTAAAAATTTTTTCATAGATAACTATGATCATGAAATTTATGAATGCGGCGTTCAACTGACGGATATGATTTATTTACAGAAAAAACTATAAGTCTCCAGAGAGTGTTTACGGGCTAATGATCTGGCAGAATTTATGTTCCATGAAATTACATGAACGAAAAAACCGTCATATCAAAACTGTCAATCAACTGCCCCCTCGCGGTCGGCCCGCACAGGAAAAAGCCATGAACATCCCCCTGTATACGTCGGGGCTTTCGATACCGGCCATGGCAAGATTTTTTAATCAGCGTACCAGACAACAATACGTTCAACATAGCCCAAAAATAAACTTCCCCGCGCTTAATGCCGAGGGCCGCCGGAACCTGTCTTCCGGCGGCCCTCGGGGTCTTCTTTTCCGCGCGGCTCAGATTCCGGATTTATGACAGCTTTCTGCCTTCCTTTTTCCCCAGATAGACATAGTGCATGAATCCCGAGCTGACCTTTCCTTCCTGAACGGCCTTTGCCACATCCGGATTGACCCGGAGATAGGCCTCTTCGTCAAATCCGTATATTCTTTCGAGGTGTCTGATATACCCCTCGACATCCTCGCGCGAGGGAGCGGCAAGCTGTCTGGAGGCGCGCATGGCGGAATACACGGCCATGTCGACGACATAAAATCCATGTTCGTGAAAAAATGATAAAAATTGCAGGTGGTATTCCGCAGGCACATAACCGTCATAGACAAAGCTCCGATGCTGCGAGGCCTGCATGACGCCCCCGGCAAACTGGGCAAGCAGCCCGGCGCGGCAGATATCCATGATGAGCGCGGCCTTGTCCGAACAGAAATTTTCCCGCAGAAAAGCGGCAAGTTCGGCGGAACACTCCGCCTCTCCGGACGAAATCCGACTCAGCAGAGCATCGCCCGAAATGACGGAAAGTTCCTTGTTGAATATGGAGCGGGCCAGCGAGCTTTTCCCCGAGCAGGAGGCCCCTATGAGCATAATGGCCAGAGGTTTTCTGCGCGAAATATGCACAACGTAGCGGGGAAGAGGATCGCCCGCCTGCTCGACGCTTTTGCCGATAAGCTTATATGCGTAGGGGGCAAGCATGGAATGCAGTTTCGTCCAGGTGGGGAAGTAGCGGGAATCCTTATGCCGCTGAACCTTGACAAAGCTGTCTTCCTCTCCGGGGGCAATCCCCAGCTCCAGCACCAGCACGCCGTCCGGAGCAAGATGTTCCACAAGCTGCGCCACCATCTTTTCCTGATCCTCGGCATAATGCAGGGCAGACAGAAAGAGTATGACGTCATATGTGCCGGAGCCCAGATCCTGCCAGTCCCCATATCGAAATTTGCAGGAAGGAAACCACTTTTTGGCCTCCCTCAGAAAATCGGGATTTCTGTCTATTCCTTTAACATAAGCCGCCTGTTTATAGGCAGCCCAGCCGCAGAAAAAGCCCGTGTTGCACCCTACGTCCAACACTCTTTTTCCTTTCAGATCAGGAAGAAAAAGCGAACAGAGTTTTCCCACACTGTCGGAATCTCCGGCCTGCCACGGAAAAGACTGATAAGACATATAACTATGACTCCTTCTTGTTGAAAAATTCGTCCAATATATCCCGACCCATATTTATATGCAATCGAAGCATGGAAACATCCATGAAATGAACACATTTACCCGTATACCATGAATATGATACAGTATGCTTACTGACATATTGCATTGAATCTATGCGTTTTGAAAATTTAACTTCCTGTTTATGCAGAATCAACAGCATGGGCAGGAATGTCCTGCTGCGCATGCATATGTCTCTCTGTCCGGCATGCTGTTGAAAACAGCGGCTGAACACACGGAACGCATGCGTTCTTATATAAGAATTCCCTTCTGCTGACAATTTGAAAGAGAGCGACATTGCTTTTCAAGTTTCCGGAGTCTGAACCATCTCCGTAAAAAACAGTGTTCTCCACCCGGAATACGGTGCGGCGAAATTTGCAGAAAAACTATTCCGCCCTTCCCGACATTTTTAACTTTAATTAATATTAAATAGTCTGTCCGAACTCTCTCCGGAACGGCAACAAGGCGGATAACATCCGGAAAATTCACCGTTCCGATCCGGGGCGGCTCCGAACCTCTAACGCTGCCGGAGGAGCGGACAAGCCCCTCCCGACTCAATCCGAAACTCTTAACCATCTTACAAAAAAATTATTTTATTTCATCACATTACTGCATACCGCACAGCAACTGTGAGGAGCGGCATACCCTCCCCCGGCGGATGATGGACGCTCTGATAAGCTGTCGTGCCAACCTTGACACTAAGCAGTTTTTGGAAGATTGTGGGAAAAAGTGGTAGGAAGTGGTTTGAAGTATGTATTTTCGCGGTCGTTCTTCCCGCAGTCTGGACGCAAAGGGGCGCATCATGCTCCCTCCCGAATATCGGGAGAGTCTCGCCGCACGGGGATTGAAAGGCCCGGAAGGGGAAGCTGCTTCTCCACGCTTCATGATCACGACGTATGACGGCTGCCTTGTCGCATATCCGTGGGCGGACTGGATCGAGCTGGAAGAAAAATTTGCCCGTCTGCCCAACCCCTCCCCCGCAGCACGAGCTTTCCGACGTCTGATCATAGGCGGAGCGGAAGAACAGGAACCGGACGCGCAGGGGCGCATCCGGCTTTCTCAGGATCACCGGGAATATGCAGGAATTGAAAGGGAAGCGGTGATCATGGGATTGATAAACAGATTTGAGATATGGAACCCGGCACGCCTCAAGGCTTCCCTTGACGAACAGAATCTGGAAGACGTTACCGGGGAACTGGCCGCAAGCGGCATAGATTTCGCTCTATAAGCATTTTCCGAACGCCATGCACGCTGTCACTGCTGAAAACGCAACTCATGTGTCCGTTCTGCTGCGCGAGGTGCTTGAAGCCCTCGTCACGCACCCCGGAGGCCGTTATCTCGACGGAACTCTGGGTCTTGCCGGACACTCTTCCGCCCTGCTGGAAAAAGCGGGCGAAACGGCCGAACTGTGCGGGCTGGATCGCGATCCGCAGGCACTTGCCCGGGCGGAGGAACGTCTTGCCCCCTACGGAAAACGCTGTCACCTCTTTGCGCTCGAATATGCCTCCTTTGAGGAGGCTCTGGACACTCTGGGCTGGAATCAGGTGGACGGCGCCCTGCTGGATCTGGGCGTTTCCTCTCTCCAGCTGGACGTTGCGGAACGCGGCTTCAGTCTGCATGAAGACGGGCCGCTGGACATGCGCATGGACATGGGGGAAGCCTTGATGAACGGACGGCGCAGGGAGGCTCTGCCCCATACGGAAAGCGCGCGAACCTTCGTCAACAGAGCGGACTTCCCCACGCTGAAACGGGTCATAGAGGATTACGGCGAAGATCCTCAGGCCGGACGCATAGCCCGCGCCATTGTGGACGCGCGCGCGACTTCCCCCATAGAGACGACCCGACAGCTGGCGGAAATAGTCTGGCACGCCTACCCGCCCAAATGGCGCGCCACGGCGCGCAACCATCCGGCCACACGCACCTTTCAGGCCATACGCATGGTCGTCAACGACGAGCTGGGCCAGCTTGAGCATTTTCTTGATCGGATTCTGTCCCGTCTTGCTCCTGGGGGAAGGCTTGCGATCATCTCCTTCCATTCGCTGGAAGATCGCATCGTCAAGCAGCGTTTCAAGCTCTGGAGCAGCGACTGCATCTGTCCTCCGCATCTGCCCCGCTGCGTCTGCGGACACAGAGCGGAAGTGCGCGTACTTACCAGAAAGCCCATACTCCCCTCACAGGAGGAACTCACCCTCAATCCGCGCTCCGGCAGCGCAAAGCTGCGGGTTGCGGAAAAACTGCCCGAGCCGCCCCGGCAGGAGGCTGGGGTATGAAAAAGAACAATACCCTCGGGGCGGGCGGCTGGATGCTCGGCCTTGTGCTTTCCCTGCTGTTCAGCATGGTGCTCGGGGTCGCTCTGATCTGGCTCAGTATCGACAGAAACGATACCGCCTACTCCATCCACAAACTGCAACAGCGGGTGGAGGAAACACGAAGCCACGTCAACAAGCTTGAAGTAGAACGCGACAGCCTGCTTTCTCCCTATGTTCTGGGCAAAAAGGCGGAGGAACTCGGCATGGGTATGGCCGATCCCGGTCAGGTTCGTCGCCTGGAAATACAGTAGGTACGCCATGCGTTCGGGTTCTTCCATTTCGACACGCAGTTCCGGCCGGGGTTCATCGTCCCGTCGGCTTCATGCCAACCAGCGCAGACCTTCCGGAGCAAAAGACTCCGGAAAGACCGTCGAGCAGCGGGACTGGCAGACCTTGCGTTTTCAGATTGCAGCAGTTCTGTTTGCCGCAATCTGGATCGTATTGTGGGGGCGCGCCTTTTACGTTCAGCTCATCATGGGGCCGGAACTGGCCGAACAGGCCATGCGTCAGCATACCTACACCGAACTTGTGGAAGCGCGCAGAGGAACCATCTATGACCGCAACGGTCAGGTTCTGGCCCGCAGCGTACAGGTTCGCTCCGTCTATGCCAATCCCCGTGAAATACGGGATCCCAGACAGACGGCTCTTGCCCTCGCGCCCATTCTGGGGCTGGAAGCCTCTTCCCTGCAGAAGCAGCTGGAAAAGGATCGCTCCTTCATCTGGATCAGCCGTAAAATCGACGACGCCACGGCAAGCGCGGTACGCAAGGCGGCCCTTCCCGGAATAGGTCTTTCGCGGGAGTATGAACGGGTCTATCCGTACAAGCACCTCGCCGGGCAGCTGCTCGGCTTTGTCGGTCTGGACAATGTCGGTCTGGAAGGCGTCGAGCGTTCGTTCAACGAAGTTCTGGCAGGAACCTCGCAGAAAAACGTCGTACAGCGGGACGGCACGGGCCGCGGCTTCTATACCGACAGCGCAAGCGCGGCGCAGGGCAAGGATCTGTATCTCACGCTGGACGTACAGATTCAGTTCATTGCGGAAGAAGTCATTGCGGAAGCCGTGCGGGAAGCGCAGGCAAAATGGGGCGGAGTGCTTATTTCCGACGTGGAGTCGGGAGAAATTCTGGCCTGGGCGCAGTATCCCTTCTTCAATCCCAATACCTTCCGTCTTTCCACGCCGGAAGAATACCGCAATCGCCTCGCCGCCGACGCGCTGGAACCGGGCTCGACGCTCAAGCCCTTCCTCATGGCCGCCGCGCTGGAAGAAAACATCGTCACTCCGGACACCATATTTTACTGTGAAAACGGCACCTGGCAGACCAACAAGATCGTCATAGGCGACGACGGTCGCGCCTACAAGGATCTGCCCGTTTCCAAGCTGCTGACCTATTCGAGCAACATAGGCATGGCAAAGCTCGCCCTCGAGGTCGGCGCGCAGACCTACCGCACCTACCTGACAAGACTCGGCTTCGGCCAGAGAACGGGCATAGGCATAGGCGAAAGCAAGGGTATTCTGCATCCCATTCAGGACTGGATGGAAGTCAACCTGATGTCCGCCGGATTCGGCCAGAGCCTTTCCGTGACGGGCATCCAGATGCTTCAGGCCTGGACGACGCTGGCCAACGGCGGAGTATTCCGTCCGCTGCGCCTTGTCCGCGACGAAACGGGCAGGGAGCATCTGGCAAGCCAGCGCGTGTTCAGTGCCAAGACGGCGGATGAAGTCATGCGCATGCTCATCGACGTCGTGGACGGCGACGGCACGGGAACCCGCGCGCGCATTCCCGGCATCCGCGTCGCCGGCAAGACGGGCACGGCCCAGAAGGCGGACCCTCACGGCAAGAACGGCTACGGAGAAAAACGTCTCGCCTCCTTCGGGGGTATCGTTCCGGCCGATAAGCCGCGCTATGTCATCTGGGTCATGCTTGACGAACCGACAACCATCACCTACGGCGGCAGACTGGCCGCGCCGGTGTTCCAGAAAGTCGCAAGCCGCGTCCTCGCATACGGCGGCTACCTGCCGGGAGTGGTGTTCGCCACGGCGGAAGACGCCGCCTCCGCCTCCTCCCGGACGGCCAGACCGGCAAAGCCCTCGAAAGTGAGGGAAGGCACCAGCCCCGACGTCACGGGCATGAGCCTGCGCCGGGCCATGGAACGCTTTGCCGTTGCCGGAGCCGTTCCAGAAGTCCGGGGACAGGGTCTGACGGTATATCACCAGCAACCGGATCCCGGAGAAGCTCTGCTGGAGGACGGCAAGCCCCGGCCCTGCGTCGTCTGGATGTCGCAGGAAGCCTATGAAAGCGATCTGCGCAAGGCCCAGGCACAGGCGGCGGAAAAAAAGAACGCGGCCGCACAGGCCCCCGCCGCAGCCAAAGGATCGGGGGAAACGGCGTCATCAGCGCAGGCAACACTTCTGGAAACGGCGGAACGGGACAATCTCGTCCCCCTCCCGCAGACAGGCGGGGAAACAACGCGACGTACTGCACAGGACGCCGCAGCATCCGGAAACAGCTCCCGGTAGGGATACGCCATGGCCATGACATTGCAGGAACTTTGCCACAGCATCAGAAAGAACCCCCGCGCTCTTCGGACCGATTCCAGGAAGGTGGAAGCGGGAGATATTTTTGTAGCCCTGCCCCCAGCCGCCCGCGTCGGAGCGGACGTTGCCGATCAGCGCGCAGACCACATTCAGGACGCCCTGCGCCGGGGTGCGGGAATCGTCGTTGCCGATCCCGCCTTTGCTCCGCTCCTTGCTTCCGCCGCGGAGGACGGCAGCCGGAATTGCGGATTTCTCCCCGTATCCGACACCCGCGCCGCACTAGGACGGCTGGCTGCGGCAAATTTCGGCACGGAACATCTGCCCTTCCCCGTCATCGGCGTAACGGGCACGAACGGCAAGACGACCTGCGCCTATCTGCTGGAACATGCGTGGAAATCCCGCGGTGCGAGAGTCGGCGTTCTCGGCACGGTCAGCTATCGCTGGCCGGGACATGAAGAAGCGGCGCCCCTCACCACGCCCGGCTGTCTGGAAATTCACGAATGTCTGGCCGCCATGCGCAGGGCGGGCGTCGACGCGGCCATTATGGAAGTGTCCTCCCATGCGCTGGATCAGAACAGAATTGCCGGTGTGGAGTTTGCCGGAGCCGTGTTCACCAATCTGACGCAGGATCACCTCGACTACCACGACGGGATGGAAGACTATTTTTCCGCCAAGAAAAAACTTTTCACCTCCGTCCCCAGAGCGGACAAGGTCATGGCCGTCAATGCCGACGATCCTTACGGCCGACGTCTTCTTGCGGAAATTCCCCGCGCCGTTCCCTTCGGTTCCGCAGGAAACGCCGACGGCGGACTCTGCTGCGAGGTGCTTTCCGACACGCCTGCCGGCATGGAACTGCGCCTGAGCTGGCAGGGAACGAGCTGGCCGCTCAACAGCCCTCTTGTGGGAAAACACAACGCGTCCAATCTTTCCGCAGTCATTGCGCTGTGCCTGCAGATGGGATTTACGCCCTCCGATTTTTCCTGCTTTCACGACTTCTTCGGAGTATCCGGCCGTCTGGAGCGCATTCCCGTACCGGAAACGGGCAGGGGCGCAGGCGTGGGCATATTCGTGGATTACGCGCACACCCCCGACGCGCTCACCCGCGCGCAGGAGGCTCTGAGAGACGCCGGTTTCTCGCGGATCATCACCGTGTTCGGCTGCGGCGGAGACAGAGACCGCACCAAGCGGCCGCTCATGGGCAAATCCGTCGCGAGCGGCAGCGACATCGCCATACTGACCTCCGACAATCCGCGCACGGAAGATCCGGAACGAATCATGGACGACGTCATGCCCGGTCTCGCCGGGGGGAAGGATATACACCGCGAAGCGGATCGGCGCAGGGCTCTTGCGCTCGCGCTTGAACTTGCCAGACCCGGCGACGCCGTACTGGTGGCGGGAAAAGGGCACGAGCCGTATCAGATCATCGGCACCGTCAAACATCCTTTCAGCGATCAGCAAACACTCCGGGAGCTTTTGCAGTGAGCATGACGATAAGGGAAATGGCGCAGGCCGCCGGCGCGGAACTCATTCTGCCCGAAGCCGCGCAGCAGCATACGGCCGGCAGGGAAGTTCCCCTTGTCTGCCACGACAGCCGAGACGTGATCCCGGGTTCGCTTTTCGTCTGCATACGCGGCGAACACAGCGACGGTCACGACTTTGCCGCGCAGGCCGTGCAGTCCGGTGCGGCGGCCCTACTGGCGGAACGCTCTCCCTTCGACGGCCTTCCGCCCGTGCCCCTGCTTCTGGCAGAGGCCCGGGATTCCGTGCGCGCCCTCGGACGCATGGGGAACGCCTGGAGAAAGCGGTACTCCGGCCCCGTCGTCGGCATTACCGGCACGGCGGGAAAAACGACGCTCAAGGAAATACTCGCGCACACACTGACGGCCGTACGGGGAGGAACGGGAAAGGTCGCCCGCAATCCGCTCAATCTGAACACGCAGATCGGCCTGCCCGAATCCATGCTGGCCGCAAAGGGAGACGAGGATTTCTGGGTCATGGAGGCCGGCATCAGCAATCCCGGCGACATGGACGAACTCGGCCCCATCATGGAACCGACTCTGGCCGTCATCCTCAACGCGGGGGCGGGGCACAGTCTCGGGCTGGGCGATGCGGGCTGCGGCGGCGCGGCGCATTACAAGTCGCGTCTGCTGAAATACATTACCCCGGGAGGAAGCGCGCTCGTCAGCGCGGACTATCCGGATCTGGTTCGGGAAAGTCAGGCCGTCCGCGGGGATATCATCCGTTTTTCCACCGCAAGACGGGATGTGCCGTATCATGCGCGCTATCTCGGTCTGACAGCGGAAGGGAAAAGCCGCTGTCTGCTCTGGCTGGACGGGCACGAACTGGAAGCGGAAAGCTGCCTTTCCGGCCCCTTTGCTGCGGAAATCATGATTGCGGCGGGAGCAGCCGCGCATCTTCTCGGCCTGAAGGATGAAGAAATTCTCTCCGGGCTTGCCTCGGCACAGCCTGCCGCCCAGCGTTTCAACCGCCGCGAATGTGCCGGATGGACGCTGCTGGACGATACCTACAACGCCAACCCTCTCTCCTGTTCGCGCATGATCGAGGCCACGGCCGCCCTGCGGCGCGAGGGAGAAAAACTTGCCTTCGTCATGGGGGAAATGCTCGAACTCGGCAACCTTGCCGAAAGCTCCCACGAAGAGCTGGGAACGGCCCTGGCTGAAGCAGGCGCCGACGCCGTCTTCTGGATCGGCGGATACGGCGACGCCGTTTTCCGGGGCCTGGAAAAGGGCGGCTTTCAGGGCCGCTTTACGGCATTGAACGCGCATGAGGACTTTCTCCCCGCATTTTCCGCGTGGGAGGAAACATACCGCGACGGAAACTCCGGGATAGTCCTGTTCAAGGGATCACGGGGCAATCATCTGGAAAAACTGGTCAAGGTCTTTGAGGAAGCCCATGCTTTATAATCTGCTTGTCCCGCTCAGCACGGATTTCGGTGCGCTCAATGTGTTCCGCTACATTACGTTCCGGGCCTCCGTCGCCATGGCCTTTGCCCTGATCCTGACCATCGCGGTGGGGCCGCGCTTCATCGCCGTACTGCACAAGCTCAAGTTCGGCCAGTACATTCATGAAGATGTGCTTGCCCACATGAACAAGGCGGGCACGCCGACCATGGGCGGACTGCTGATTATGTTCGGCACGGTGGTTTCCACCCTGCTGTGGGCCGATATCACCAATTTTTACATTCTGCTCATGCTCTTCGTCTTTGTGGGCTTCGGCATGGTCGGACTGGTGGACGACTGGATGAAAATCCGCTTCCACCACAACCGAGGACTGAGTCCCCGGGCCAAATTTCTGGGGCAGCTTGTCGTCTCCTGCATTTCTCTGGCCCTGCTGCTCAACAATCCCGAATATTCCACCCGGCTTTCCGTTCCCTTCTTCAAGGGCTTCATGCCCGATCTCGGCATATTCTATCTGGTGTTCGCCTGCGTTGTCCTCATAGGCTCGTCCAATGCGGTGAATCTCACCGACGGGCTGGACGGACTGGCCATTCTGCCCGTCGTCATCTGCGCCGGGGTCTACATGGTGTTCCTCTATGTGGCCGGGCACGCCCAGTTTGCCCAGTATCTTCAGTTCCCCTTTGTGCCGGGCGTGGGCGAAGTGGTCATTTTCTGCGGCGCGCTCATGGGCGCGGGGCTGGGCTTCCTCTGGTACAACGCCCTTCCCGCGCAGGTTTTCATGGGCGACGTCGGTTCCCTCAGTCTGGGCGGAGCCATAGGCTTCATGGCCGTGCTGTGCAAGCAGGAACTTATCCTGATCCTCGTGGGAGGACTTTTCGTCATTGAAACACTGTCCGTCATTCTTCAGGTAGCCTATTTCCGTTATACGGGAGGGCGCCGTCTCTTCCTCATGGCTCCTCTGCATCACCATTTTGAAAAGAAGGGACTGCCGGAATCCAAAATCATCGTGCGTTTCTGGATTCTCTCCGTACTGTTCGCTCTGGCCGCCCTTTCCATACTCAAACTTCGCTGAACGTTTCCAGCGTCTCCACGGAGGCTGATATGACCTGTAATCCCGCGCTGCTCACCCCCATCAATGCCGATACCGCCGCAATCGTCGTAGGCGGCGGACGCTCCGGCAGAGCCGCCGCAAAACTGCTGCGCCGTCTCGGAGCATCCGTCCGGCTGCTGGAAAAAGATCTTTCCGTCCTTCCGGAAGACTTCACGGCATGGGCCGCATCCTCGGGAGTGGAGATTCTGGGCGGGGAACACAAGCCGGAATATTTTCTGGACGCGGACATTCTCATTCCGAGTCCGGGCGCGGCCGTCTCCACAATCCGCCCCCTGCTGACCCCCGGCGAAGAGCCGGAAATCATGGCGGAAACGGAACTGGCCTGGCGTCAGCTTGAAGGAGAACCCGTTCTTGCCGTCACCGGAACCAGCGGCAAGACGACCACAACCAGTCTGTGCGCCGCCATGCTCGAAGCGCAGGGGCTTGATGTCTTTCTCGGCGGAAATATCGGCACGCCGCTTTCGGAATATGTGCTGGCCAGAGCGGAAGGACGCCCGAAAGCGGATGCGCTGGCTCTAGAACTTTCCAGCTTCCAGTTGCAGACCTGTACCACGCTGCGCCCGAGGGTGGCTCTTCTGCTGAATATTTCCGCCAATCATCTCGACTACCACCGGGATATGAAGGAATATATCGAATCCAAGATGCGCCTGTTCCGCTGTCAGGATGCCTCCTGTCTCGCCGTGTTCGGCCCCGGTCTGCGCGGCCTGCCGGAACATATGAACGTCAAGGCGCGCGTCGTCTATTTTGATCCTGATTCCGGCCGCTTTCCCGACATGCAGCTCATCGGCCCTCATAACCATGCCAATGCCGAAGCAGCATGGCAGGCCTGCCGGGAATTCGGCGTCACGCTGGAAAACGCCCGCCGCGCCGTAAAGGAGTTCAAGTCCCTTCCGCACCGGCTCGAGCGCATCGCGGAAAAAGACGGCGTATTGTATGTCAACGACTCCAAATGTACCACTGTCGAAGCCCTCAAGGTGGCCCTCGCCTCCTTTGACCGCCCCGTACTGCTGATGGCGGGCGGCAAATTCAAGGGCGGCGATCTGGAAGGGCTGGCCCCGCTGCTGAAAGAACATGTGAAGGCGGTAGGCCTGTTCGGAGGCTCGCGGGATATTTTTGAAAAGGCCTGGGGCACGCTGCTGCCGACAAGCTGGGATGAAAATCTTCACAAGGTTCTGACCAGACTGCGCGGCATGGCGAAGCCCGGCGACGTGATCCTGCTTGCTCCGGCCACCTCGAGTTACGATCAATATAAAAATTACCTTGAACGCGGCGACGACTTCAGACGCGCCGTCGGGGAACTGAACTGAATATGGCCTACATGACGACTTCTCCCTTTCTCAGCTCCGCTTCCGGAAGCCGTGCCGCCCGGAACACGCTCCGCACCCCTGCCCGTGCGCCGGAGGCTCCCGGCCCCATGGACTGGTGGCTGGCGGCCGTCGTTCTGACGCTGCTGTGCATCGGCCTGCTCATGGTGCTGTCCACCAGCGGCGTCATCGGCGAGCGTCTGGCGGGAGACAAGTATCTGTTCTTCAAGCGTCAGCTCGTGTTCACGGCCATAGGGAGCGTGGCGCTGATCATTGCGGCCCGCTTGCCCCGCCGCTTCATCGACGGCCTTGCCTATCCTTCGCTCTTTCTGGCCTTTCTTCTGCTTCTGGCCTGCATCACGCCCTTCGGACTCCGGGTCAACGGCGCAAGCCGCTGGATACCCGTCGGGGGCTTTTCCCTCCAGCCCATGGAATTCGCGCGCATCGCGCTGGTTCTGTATCTTGCCTATTTCATGAGTACCAAGCAGGATCTGGTAAAAACCTTCATCAAGGGCGTGATTCCGCCCTTTGCCGTGACGGGCGTCCTCTGCTGCCTGCTGCTGCTCCAGCCGGACTTCGGCGGAGCCATGGTCATGATCACGCTGCTGTTTTTCATGTGTCTGGTCGGCGGAACCCGCTTTCTCTATCTGTTTCTGACCATCGCTCTGGCTCTGGGTTCAGCCGCGATGCTGGTCATGGTGTCCCCCTACCGTATGCGGCGTCTGCTGGCCTTTCTCGATCCCTTCAAGGACGCGCTGGATACCGGCTATCAGCTGGTGCAGTCGCTGTACGCCCTGGGGAGCGGCGGCCTTTTCGGGCTGGGCATGGGCAACAGCATGCAGAAAATGCTGTATCTGCCCGAAGCGCACAACGACTTCATCATGGCCGTGGTCGGGGAAGAGCTGGGCTTTGTCGGCATAACGCTGATCATGTTGCTTTTTGCCATGCTCTTTGCCCGCTGCTATCGAATCATCATGGGACAGAGCGTCCTGCGCGACCGCCTCACCGCTTTCGGGATCACGCTGGTCATCGCGCTGGGCGCGGTACTCAACCTCGCCGTAGTTCTCGGCATGGCTCCGCCCAAAGGCGTGGCGATGCCCTTTCTCAGCTACGGCGGCAGCAGCCTCATTGCCAGCATGATCTGTGTGGGCCTGCTGCTGAACTATTCACGAACGTCGCGGGAGTAAATTCTATGGCTTTGCGCGTCATTCTTACCACCGGAGGTACGGGCGGACATATTTTCCCCGCGCTGGCCGTGGCCGAGGCCCTGAAAAAACGTCTGCCGGATACGGAAATTCTCTTCATCGGCGGACTGTACGGCCCGGAATCCGAACTGGCGGCCCGGGCGGGGCTTGAATTCTACGGACTTGCCGTCCGCGGCATGCTCGGGCGGGGACTCAGGGCCCTGCCGGCTCTGGGCGCAATGCTCAAGGGCATTGCGCAGGCCAGAACCCTGATCAGGGAACGCCGTCCCGACGTGGTCATGGGCTTCGGCGGCTATGCCGCCTTCGCCACCGTGTTCGCCGCCTTCACCCGGGGCCTGCCCACCGGCATACACGAACAGAACGCCGTTCCCGGCGCGGCCAACCGTCTTCTGGGCAAGGTTGTGCGCAAAATCTGCCTTTCTCTCCCTGATCTCGGGCACGCCTTCCCCGCCGCAAAATGCGTCATGACGGGGAACCCCATACGCGCCGATATTGCCGAACTGGGCAAAAGCGGCGTCCGGGAAGCCCTGCTGAAAAAAAAGGCCGGAAGGGAACGGCGTCATCTGCTGATCATGGGAGGAAGCCAGGGAGCCCGCGCGCTCAACTCGCTGGGCATCACCATGCTTGCCAGACTGCGGGATGCCGGCGTGGATATTCTGCATCAGACGGGAACAAAGGATCTGGATCGGGTGCGCGCGGCCTACCGCAGCCACGGTTATGCGACGGAAGATGTGGAGGCGATGGTTCTTCCCTTCATCCATGACATGGCCGCCGCCTATGAATGGGCGGATCTGGCCCTGTGCCGGGCAGGAGCCACCTCGCTGGCCGAACTTGCGGCCACGGGCACGCCTTCCGTCCTCGTCCCCTTTCCCTATGCCGCCCACGATCACCAAACCGGCAATGCCAGGGCCATGCGCAATGCCGGCGGCGCGCTTCTGGTGCCGGAAAGCGAAATGGAAGAACTCAACATGTCGGAAATGATCCTCTCTCTCCTGAACGATCATGAGCGTCTGCGGATGATGAGCGACGGCGCCCTCACGCTGGCCCGTCCTCAGGCTGCGGAAAGCGTGGCAGAAGAAATCCTCGCTCTGGCGCGGCTCAGGAACGCCTGAAACACCCTTCTTCCGCAAGGACGGATGTTCGAATGAATTCCAAAATCAAAGCCATACACATGATCGGTATCGGCGGCTCGGGCATGAGCGGCATAGCTGAAGTGCTGCTGAATCTCGGCTACAAGGTACAGGGATCGGATATTGCAGAAAGCGCGACGGTGCGGCAGCTCCGGCAGCTCGGCGCGGATATCCACATCGGACACGCGGCCGAAAACCTCGGCAATCCGCAGGTCGTCGTGCGTTCCTCCGCCGTGGGAGACGACAATCCGGAAGTCATGGCTGCGCGCTCCCGGGGAATCCCCGTCATTCCCCGTGCGGAAATGCTGGCCGAACTGATGCGCCTGCGCACGGGCATCGCCGTTGCGGGAACCCACGGCAAAACAACGACGACATCGCTCACCGCGTCCATCTTCAAGGCGGCGGGCCTTGATCCTACCGTGATCATCGGAGGGCTGCTCAACGCTTACGGAGCCAACGGCCACCTCGGGGAAAGCGAATACATCATCGCCGAGGCCGACGAATCGGACGGCTCCTTCCTCTGCCTGTTCCCCATCATCAATGTAGTCACCAATGTGGATTATGATCACATCGATCACTACGGCACGCAGGACGCCATCGACGACGCCTTCGTCGCGTTCATGAACAAGGTTCCGTTCTACGGGGTCAACGTGGTGTGCGCCGACGATCCCGGCGTTCGCCGTCTTCTTCCCCGCGTGAAACGCCCCGTGCTTACCTACGGCTTCGGACAGGACTGCGCCATCCGGGGCGAAATCATGGAATGTGCCGCCAGCAGCTGGTTCCGCGTCTTTCTGAAGGATTCCCGGGGTGTGGAAAGCGAATTCGCCGAAGTGGAACTCGCCCAGCCCGGCCGTCACAACGTTCTCAACGCCCTTGCCGCCATCGGCGTGGGCCTTCAGGCCGGCATAGATCCCCGCGACTGTGTGGCCGGGCTTGCCGGATTCAGCGGCGTGGGGCGGCGTTTCGAGCGCAAGGGAGAAAAGAACGGCATCACGATCATCGACGACTACGGCCACCATCCGGCGGAGATTGCCGCCACGCTGGCAACCGTGAAGCAGGTGTTCCCGGGACGGCGCGTGGTCATGGTGTTCCAGCCGCACCGCTTTACCCGCACGCAGGCTCTTTTCGGCGAATTCTGCCAGAGTTTCGAAGCCGTGGACAAGCTTTTCCTTGCCGAAATATATCCGGCTTCGGAAAAGCCCATTCCCGGCGTGAGCGGCGCCAGCCTCGCTCAGGGCATACGTCAGGTTTCGCGCACGGACGTTACCTTCATGCCCGGTTTTGACGCCATTGTCGAAGCCCTGAAAGACGAACTGAAGCCCGGCGACGTTCTGATCACCCAGGGCGCGGGCAGTGTGACCACGGTAGGCCCGCGCGTTCTGGCAGGCATGGAGTAGTCAGGTGAACATTCTCCGACAAGGGCATTCCTCTCCTCTGGCCGAACTCACCACGCTCCGGGTGGGGGGCTGCCCCGTGGCCGAAATACGTCTGGACACGGCGGAAGATTATGAAGGCCTGTCCACGCTCCTTGAGCAGGAAGGCTTTCCCGTCCGGGTACTCGGCGGCGGCAGTAACCTGCTTGTCCGGGAGGGCAGTCTGCCCTTTGCCGTTCTGCGCCCTATGAACGGAGCGGGGCAGACTCCGGAAGCCATCGGGCCGGACCCGCTTGCTTCAGGAGAGGAACGTATGCTCATCCGCGCAGGCGCGGGACTGCGCATGCCCGCCCTGCTCTCATGGTGCGCGGCGCACGGCCTGTCCGGTCTGGAAGGCCTGATCGGCGTACCTGGCAGACTGGGCGGCGCAACGGCCATGAATGCCGGCGCCTACGGCTGTTCCTTTGCGCCTCTGCTGCGGGAACTGACCGTCTTCACCCCTGAACAGGGACTTCACCGTGTCGCGGAAAACGGATGGAACTGCGCCTACCGGCATTTTTCGCTCAGTGAGCCGTGCGCCTGGTTCCTCGTGACGGACGCGCTTCTTTCCCTGCCCGTCAAAAGCCCGGAAGAAGTGCGCTCGCGCATGAAAGAGAATCTGTACCGCAAAAAATCAACGCAGCCGGTCACGGCCCGCACGGCCGGATGCGTTTTTAAGAACCCGGACGGGGAATCCGCCGGAAAACTGCTGGAACAGGCGGGAATGAAGGGCAGAACAAAAGGCGGCATGAAATTTTCCGAAAAGCATGCCAACTTTCTCGTCAACGAAGGCCGGGGCAGCTATGCGGCCGCCCGGGAACTCATTGCAGAAGCGGAAGAGCGCGTAGCCCGCACGTCGGGCATAACTCTTGAAATGGAAATCATGGTGTGGTCATGAGTATTTTTTCCCCTCGTGAAAAACACGGCAAGACCCGCAACCGTTATATTCCGGCCAAGCAGTCCGCGATATCGAAAAACCGTTTGCGCATGGCAAAAACGGGGGCATTGTCCCGGAATGCCGCTGCGGCGGCAGCAAATTCCGCCCTTCTGCCCTCTCTGCAGGGGCGGGTGGAGCTGCGCAGACTGGGGGCCTGGTTCTGCACGCTCGGCTGCGCCGCTCTGCTGTGCGCCTCTCTCGGCTTCGGCCTGTACAAAACCTATCAGTTCTGTACGGAGAGCGATTATTTCAAGGTCAGTCGCATAGATATCAGGGGATTAAGCCAGCTTACGGCGGAAGATGTCCTGACCATAAGCGGACTCAAGGAAGGAGATAACAGTCTTTCCGTCCGCATTGCAGATATGGAGGCCAAACTTCTGCAAAACCCCTGGATTGAAGCGGTTTCCATTCGTCGCGAACTGCCGGACGCCTTTGTCATCAATGTCAGGGAGCGGGTTCCGCAGTTCTGGATACTGAAAAACGGAACGCTTCACTATCTTGATCAGAACGGTCTGCTTATCGCGCCTGTGCAAAGCGAGAATTTCCGTTCTCTTCCGACGCTGGACATAGGCCCCGGAGGCGAAGACGCCATTCCCTATCTCGGCGACTTCATGACGCAACTGAAGGAAAAAGGTCTGCCCTTTGATCTCACGCAAATCTCATGGTTACGCATCAGCGCAGGAAAGGGATTCGAATTGTACTGGGAAAATAAGCATCTTTCTCTAAGTATCGGTATCGAAAACTGGCAGGAGAATCTGAAACGGCTCGCTCTGGTCATAGACGATATGGAAAAACGCAAGGAAATCAGCAAAACACGGGAAATATGCGCGGCAGATGGACAGGTCTGGCTGCACAAGGCATGATTTTCCTGCGCCGTTATTGAGAATTCATCTCGAAATCCTCTAGACAATTTCTTGAAATTATGATGAATTTTTTACCTCATAAGACTGAAGAACTATACGGAAAAATCCGTACTCCGCGTGCCGGATCAGATAGTTCTCTTCGGCAGACAACATTTGTGATCGCTCCCCTGGAGGAACAGCATGTCCAAATCCGAACTCATCGTCGGCCTTGATATAGGCACTACCAAGATCTGCTGCGTGGTAGGCGAGGCTTCGGAGGACGGAACGATGAATATCGTCGGCGTCGGAGAAAGCCCCTCTACAGGTCTGCGGAAAGGTGTCGTCGTCAACATTGAACAGACCGTGCAATCCATCCGCAAGGCGGTGGATGAAGCGGAGCGCATGGCCAACTGCGAAATACGCTCGGTCTATGCCGGAATCGCCGGAGGTCACATCAGGGGAACCAACTCTCACGGGGCCATTCCCCTCAAGGACGGCAAGGAAGTGGACGCCCGCGATGTCGAAAGAGTCATCGAGGCGGCCAAGGCCGTGGCCATACCTTCCGGCAGCGAAGTCATCCACATTCTTCCCCAGGAATACATTGTGGACGATCAGCTCGGAATTTCCGATCCCATCGGCATGTCCGGCTACCGGCTGGAGGCTCATGTCCATATCGTCACGGGAGCCATTACGTCCGCGCAGAACATCATCCGTTCCTGCAAGAGAAGCAACCTTGAAGTTTCCGACATCGTGCTTGAGGCTCTGGCCTCTTCCAAGGCCATTCTCACCGACGAGGAACGGGAAATCGGCGTGGCCATCGTCGACCTCGGCGGGGGCACCAGCGATATTGCGGTATTCACCAACGATTCCATCAAGCATACCGGCGCGGTTGCGCTGGGAGGCCAGAACCTCACCAGCGACATAGCCTTCGGGCTGCGTACGCCCGTTGCCTCGGCGGAGAAGATAAAAATACGTCACGGCTGCGCCATGGCACAAATGGTACGCCCGGAGGAAACCATCGAAGTGCCCAGCGTCGGCGGGCGTTCATCCCGGTATCTCTCCCGCCAGCTTCTTGCGGAAATATGCGAACCGCGCATGGAAGAGATTCTCACGCTCGTGGATCAGGAACTGGAACGGTCGGGGTACAAACGTCAAATCGGGGCGGGAGTCGTCCTCACGGGCGGCACGGCCCTCATACCCGGATGTCAGGAACTGGCGGAGCAGGTCTTCAACCTGCCCACCCGTCTCGGCTATCCGCGCAGGGTCGGCGTATTCAAGGACAAGGTCAACAATCCCAAATACGCGACGGCCATAGGGCTTCTTTTCTACGGAGCGGAAAAAGAGGGCGCGGAACCGGAGTTCCGCGACAGCAACAACGAAACCAACGTATTCAACGACATCATTTCCCGTATGAAGAAATGGTTCCTGGATATCAAATAAGGCAAGCGACGGAAATTCAGGGGGGCATCCATGGAAGTGCATATCGATACAGAAGAACAGGCCGCGAAAATCAAGGTCTTCGGCGTCGGAGGCGGCGGCGGAAACGCCATTCAGAATATGATCAACTCCAATCTGGAGGGAGTGTCCTTCATCTGCGCCAATACCGATGTTCAGGCATTGGCCCGTTCCGGGGCGGAACACAAAATCCAGCTCGGCAAGGAACTGACCAGAGGCCTCGGCGCAGGCGCGAAGCCGGAAATCGGTGCAGGCGCGGCGGAAGAAAGCCTTGACGCCATTCGTGAAGCCATCGGCGATGCCGACATGGTTTTCGTCACCGCAGGCATGGGCGGCGGCACGGGAACCGGCGCGGCTCCCGTCATTGCCAAGGCCGCCAAGGAAAAAGGCGTGCTGACCGTAGGCGTGGTCACCAAACCCTTCCACTTTGAAGGCGACAAGCGCATGAAGGCCGCCCTGAAAGGGATTGAGGAACTGCGCCAGCATGTGGACAGTCTGGTGACGATTCCCAACGACCGCCTGCTTGCCGTTGCGCCCAAGAATGCCAAATTCAAGGAAATGCTCAAAAAAGCCGATGACGTGCTGTATGCCGCCGTGCGCGGGGTGACGGATCTCATCACAAAGCCGGGCATGATCAACGCGGACTTTGCGGACGTGCGGACCGTCATGAGCGAACAGGGCATGGCCCTCATGGGCGAAGGCGTCGCCTCGGGGGAAAACCGTGCCGTCGACGCCGCAAAGAAAGCCATTTCCAGCCCGCTGCTTGAAGACATCACCATAAGCGGAGCCAAGGCCATTCTGGTGAACATCACCGCCAACGACGAAATGGGCATGGATGAATTCAACAGTGCGGCAAGCTTCATCCGCGACGCGGCCAAAGGCCCGAACGGCGAAGATCCGAATATCATCATCGCCATGTCCGAAGATGAAAACTGCGGCGATGAAATGCGCATCACCGTCATTGCCACAGGCATTGAACCTGCTCCGGCGACGACCCAGACGAACGGCGGCGCAACGGTGACGACTCTGCCGCCCAAAGCCCGCCAGGAAGCGGCTGCTCCCGCCCCCCAGCCGACGTTCCGCCCCGCGCCTCAACGCTCGGCCGTGCCTCCGGAAGTGCCGCGCCAGAGCAACAGCCTGTACAGCGGATACGACGAACAGGATCGCTCCATTCCCACCTACCTGCGCATAAAGGAACGCATGCAGGCTCAACAGGCCGCCCGTATGCACAATCCCGGCACGGAAGACTTTACCTTTGAAGACGAAAGCGAGGTTCCCACCTTCATTCGCCGTCAGGCCAACTAACTCCCCCATGCAAAGCAAAAGGCCTTCCCAGGAAGGCCTTTTTAATTTTAATATCATGAAATGATCCTGCCGGAACCGGAACAGTATACATCAAGCATTACTGCATACGGAACATCATTATCATCGTTTTGTACGATACATGTATCATACTTCAGATTCATATATACTTCGCATACAACAGATATTCTAATACTCCCTGTTTGAAGACGGACGCGAAGCTTCCCCGGCTCGTCCGGCGGCAACTTGACAACATGTGCCCTGACGACGGAAACGCTTTTCCGGAGGAAGTTTTTATGCACAAAAGGGGTAGTTAAAACTTCCTCATGCTGAAACTTCAGGAGTTCGTTCCATGGCTGTCGTACAGGACACGCTTCAACCCGGTATGAAGCGTTCTCTTCTTTTTCTTTCCATTCTCTGCTTTGCGCTTGCCGACGTGCGGGACGGACTGGGTCCTTTTCTCGGAGTTTTTCTGCAATCAAAGGGCTGGACGCCGGATACCATAGGTCTGGTCACCTCGCTGGGAGGCTTTGCCGGCATGCTTGCGGCCGTGCCCACCGGCGCGCTTGCCGACGCGACGCATCACAAGCGTCTCTTCCTTGCCTTTGCCTCCGGAAGTATTGTGGTCCTCTCCCTGCTGGTGCTTCGCGTACCAACCTACGGCGTGGCAGCCTTTTCTCAGGTGACGCAGGGTATCATGGCGGCCGCCATTGCTCCCCTCCTCTCCGGCATTACGCTGGGTATGGTGGGCTTCAGACATTTTTCCGCCCGGCTGGGACGCAACGAAGCCTGGAACCACGCCGGAAACGCCTCTACGGCTCTTGCCGCCGGACTCCTCGGGTATTTCTGGGGTATTGCAGCCGCCTTTCTGGTCATGTTCATCATGGGGATACTGTCGATATCCTGCGTTCTCGGCATACGCTCCGAACATATCGACTATAATACGGCACGAGGCCGCCTTTCCGAGGCAGACAAAAGCTCGGAATATTCCGCTGTCTGCAAAAAAATCTGCACCAAAACCCTGCCCTCCTCTGTTTCGGCCTGACGCTTCTTTTCTTCCATCTCGGCAACGCCTCGCTGCTCCCACTGCTCGGCCAGTCCGCAGTGGCGCGCTTTGATGTCAACCCCGCCGTCTATACGGCAAGCACAGTTCTCATTGCCCAGTGCGTCATGATCGGAACCGCGCTTCTGACGGCACGGGCAGCTCAGAAATACGGCTACGGCCCGGTGCTGTGGTGTGCCCTTGTCGCCCTCCCCGTGCGCGGCCTGATCGCCTGTTTCTGGAATTCTCCCTGGTGTCTCATTCCCGTTCAGATACTCGACGGCATAGGGGCGGGAATCCTCGGGGTCGCCACCCCGGGAATCGTGGCCAACATCCTCAGGGGGACAGGGCACGTCAATCTGGGGCTGGGCTTCGTCATGACGCTTCAGGGCATCGGCGCAGCCTCAAGCGCGGCCTACGGCGGACTTTTTGCACACCATATAGGCTTCCAGTGGGCCTTTCTCGCTCTGGCGGGCGCAGCGGGAATATCTCTTCTCATCCTGACGGCGGGACTGCGCTTTTCCGGACTTCGCGCCGCGCTTGACGCGACGAGGGACTAAGCCCGAGACAGGGCATATGCAGAGAAGGATTGCCGAGGTCATATGCGACCAGCCCCCTGTCCGAACGCTCCGCCATGCAAAAGACAGGAACCTTGCGTTCACTAAGCCCATATCCGCGCAGACGGCGCATCCTTCAAAAAAACTGAAGGGCCGCTGCAAAAGCCCTGTCGCCGGAAACCGGACACCGAGCCGGAATTCGCCGATACCGAAAACTCTCCGGCATTCCCCGGCCGGACACAAGCCCCGGCTCCAGCCCTTCGGTCATCCGGATACATAAACTTCCGTCAGGACAGCAACAGAGGAACAGGCAGGCTCCGTTACTGAAAAACAGACCTTCAGCCATGCCCAGCACTATATAGATTCAATATACCGTATACCCCACCTTATCCCCCGGAACAGTACGGCTCCGGGAACCGGAAAAGAAAAACGCACGGCAACCTGTCAATCGGAACACCTGCCCGGCCGAGAGCGTTTTGCTCCTGAGCATATTGCCCGCCCAGCCCCCAGTATTCTGACCCGCAGCTCTCACGCCACCGCAGAAGCCCGACGCCTTAAGTGAACTGCTGCTCCGCGTCACGGCGGCATTTCGCCCTGGGCGACTTTGCAGAGCGTTTCGGAAACGAAACGCTCCCCAAGGCCATCTCCCCCCTGCGCCGGATTATCCGGCCTTAACCGGCGCATCGAAAAAGAAATCGGTCATTTTCCGGAAACCCCGGAGGATGACGAAAAAAGGGCCTCCAGAACATGCCTTAACGGCAGCCGAGGCCCGCAATATTTTTCTTCACCTGCGAAGTATAGTCAAAAAGTCTCAATCTCCCCCTGATAGGGCGGCCCGTCATAGTTGAGGACGCGACGCAGTACGGCGTCGTCGAACACCTTGCGATCCGCCTCGGTCATGGGACGGCCTAAGCTCATCAGACACAGGGGGTGATAATGCGGCACGCTTCCGAAGGAAGGATGCATGAACAGACCTTTTTCTCCGCCGTTGAAGATAAAGCCCTGCCGTTCATAAAAGCCCTTGCGTCTGCGGGCCAGATCCGTCACGGGAGGATCTATTTCCAGCACGGTCAAAAGCTCAGGCCCGGCGCGATGTTCGAGCCAGGTCTGAAGAATTCTGCCGCCGATGCCTCCGGATCTGCGCGCCGGATGCACTGCAAGATGTTCAAGATAACAGATATCCGGAAAAAGCCAGAAGCAGAAAAGTCCGACAAATTCGTGCGAGGTTTCGAACTTGTCGTCCGCCTTTCTTTCAGTCCCGCAATCGCGGGGCATGGTCACGGCAAGACAGTGGTAGGCAGGATCGGAAAGAATTCTGACCTGTTCATCCCATGAACGGCGTTCCTCCCGGGGAAAGCTGCCTTCATAAAGATTCCAGAAATCCGCCGTCAGGGGATCATCCGCTCCGACGATACGATGAAAATTCATGGCAGAGATATTCGGCCAGTATATTAATGAGTATCAAAATCGTTGGGATTGGTCTTCTTGATGTAATAGAGCGCGCAGGTAACAGCGGCTATTCCGATGAAAAAGATGACGAAATCCATGGCGACGCCTCCTTGTGAAAAGCCCTGTCATCCGGAGAATTCTCCGTATGTTTTTCCATTCCCGTTCCGCCCATGATAACGGCAAGAGGTTTGCCGCGCAAGATATTTTCCTGTCCTGCTCCGGAAACGGAAACGCCGCGCGGGGAACAGGCTGCAGAAGCATAAAATGGATTGACAAAATGCTGACGCCGGTGAAATTTTAACGATACCCTCTTACGGGAAATTTCCCGTGGGAAACCATACGCCGAATACCGCAAGAGCGCATCAGCAGCCGACATTCCGAAATACTTCGGGGGCGGGAACATCCCGGCAGGAGTTCCGGCGATGGTCGAACCGATAAAGGTTTGAAACAAGGCAAGGAGTCCATATGCCTACTACCATTCTGCACAAGGAAAAACTTATCCCCGGCAGAACCAGCAAACTTGTTCTGGATGCGCCGCAAATAGCCGCCACGGCCAGGCCGGGACACTTCGTCATGCTGCGCGTCGACGAGCATGGCGAACGTTTTCCCCTGACCATCGCCGATACGGATCCCGAAAAAGGCACCATCACCATTGTGTATCTGGTCATGGGAAAATCGACGACCATTCTGGAAGAACTCGGCGAAGGAGACGTCATTCTCGACGTATGCGGCCCCCTCGGAAAAGCGACGCACATTGAAAAACTTCCCGCGCCCAAAAAGGTTGTCTGCGTCGGCGGCGGCACCGGCGTCGCCGCCATGCACCACATTGCCAAGGGCCATCACAAGGCGGGGAATTACGTCATCGCCTGCATAGGCGCGCGCAGTCGCGATCTGTTGCTGTTCTATGACGAACTTTCCAAATTCTGCGACGAGGTGCTGGTCTCCACCAACGACGGCTCCTTCGGTATGCAGGGCATCGTCACGGATCCGCTGAAAGACCGTCTGGAAAAAGACAAGGATATTGAGGAAGTCGTGGCTGTGGGGCCTGTGCCGATGATGCAGGCCGTGGCGAAGCTGACGGCTGATTTCGGCGTGAAGACGACCGTCAGCCTCAATTCCCTGATGGTGGACGGCATGGGCATGTGCGGAGCCTGTCGCGTCAGCGTGGGAGGAGAAACCAAGTTCACCTGTGTGGACGGGCCGGAATTTGACGGTCATCAGGTCGATTTTGCGGAGCTGAGCAAACGTCTTTCCGCATTTCGCAGTCAGGAAGCGCTCTCTCTCGAACGTCACAAGGCGGAACATGCCTGTCAGTGCGGAGCGCACTGATTTCGGACCGGGTTCTCTCATTGCGGCATGACCACGAGTCCGCTGCATGCAGTTCTGCCGCAAAGCTCCCCCGCAGGAGGAAACTTTTTCGAACATTAATTGCCGCCTCTGCCGGAGCATACGGAACAGGCATGCGGGCGGAGGCATGAGCGAGCATTCCTCTGCGGTTCTTCGCCGGCGGACACGCCAACCAATTTCCCAAGGATTCAACGATGGACGAAAAGAAAACTTTCGGCGCCAGGATTCCCCGTACGGACATGCCCTGTCAGGCTCCTGCCGAACGAGTTAAAAATTTCAAGGAAGTCGCGCTGGGCTATACTCCGGAAATGGCTGCGGCCGAAGCCTCGCGCTGCCTTCAGTGCAAAAAGCCCCTGTGCCGCACGGGTTGCCCCGTGGAAGTGCGCATCCCGGAATTCATTGCCAAAGTTGCGGAAGGAGACATCAGGGAAGCCTACCGCATTCTGCGCAGTACCAACAGCCTGCCCGCCGTATGCGGCCGCGTCTGCCCGCAGGAAAAACAGTGCGAAGGTTCCTGCATTCTCGGCAAAAAGGGCCAGCCTGTGGCTATCGGCCGACTTGAACGCTATGTGGCGGATCATGCCATGGCGGGCGCCTGCGACACGGATAAGGGTTGCGCCGCACCCCGCCCCGACGTCAGGGTTGCCTGCATAGGTTCCGGGCCTTCCTCGCTCACCTGCGCCGGCTATCTTGCCGCTCTGGGAGCGAAGGTCACGATTTTCGAAGGTCTGCACGAACCGGGCGGCGTGCTTATCTACGGTATTCCTTCCTTCCGTCTGCCCAAGGACGTTGTGGCCCGGGAACTGGACAACCTGCTCGCTCTTGACGTGGATATCCGCACCAACTGGGTCGGCGGGCGTACCGTGGAAGTACGGCAGCTTCTGGACGAAGGATACGGCGCAGTCTTTATCGGCGTCGGCGCGGGTCTGCCGCAGTTCCTCAACGTCCCCGGAGAAAACCTCATCGGCGTGTTTTCCGCCAACGAATATCTTACCAGAACCAATCTGGGCAGAGCCTACGAATTCCCCAGCTACGACACGCCCAACTATCCCGGCAGACATGTCACCGTATTCGGAGCCGGAAACGTGGCCATGGACGCGGCCCGCACGGCCATGCGCATGGGCGCGGAAAGCGTGCAGATTGTATACCGCCGCACCAGAGCGGAAATGCCCGCCCGCGGGGAAGAAATCGAACACGCTCTTGAAGAAGGCGTCACGCTTGTGGAACTGTCCGCGCCGCTGCGCTTTGTCGGCGATGAAAACGGCCGTCTGTCCGCCGTGGAACTCCAGCGCATGGAACTGGGCGAACCGGATGCCTCCGGCCGCCGCCGTCCCCGCCCCGTAGAAGGCGCGATCTCCACGCTGGAAACGGATCTGGCCATCATCGCTCTGGGCACGCGCCCCAACCCGCTGCTTCTGGAAGCAACTCCGGAACTCGCGCTGAACGCAAAGGGCTATATCGTGGCGGATGAAAAAACCGGCGAAACATCCATCCCCAACGTCTTTGCCGGCGGCGACATCGTTACCGGCGCGGCTACGGTCATTCTGGCCATGGGTGCAGGTCGCAGAGCCGCACAGGAAATCGCCCGCCGTCTCGGCCTTGAATAAAACGGCAAGGAGCGCAGCATGGTGAATATCGACGACGTGAATTTCAGCCTCGTCTTCAACCGGAATGAGAAAAAGGTACTCAAGGCTCTTGCGAAGGTTGTCAGTCACGGGCTGGGAGCATCCTACGCTCCCAATCTGACGGAAAAGGACTATCAGGACATATATGCCCTTGCGCTGAACAGACTGCCGGCCCGCTACTGCCAGAAAGGCACCATTGTGGTCGGCGAACCCGTACGCGAAGCCGATGTGGAGGAAGCCGTGCGCGACGCCTTCGATACCGTCATCAGGCGCCCCAAGGAATAAACAGGACGGGACGGCAGGATGCCCTGCCGTCCCGCCGCTTACGTCCGCAACGCGGATTTCAGCGGAGTACCACAGTATGATTTATGCGGATCTGCACACGCACACCCTGTATGCCCACGGCAACAATACCCCGAAGGAAATGTACGAAGCGGGCAAAAAGCGTGGCCTCATGATCCATGGCTTTTCCGAACACTCTCCCCGTCCGCTCGGCTACGACTACCCCAGCGAGTATCGTGAAAAGCTTGCTGCACACTTTGCGGATTATGTGCGCGAAGTACGGGAACTTGCCGAACAGGCTCCCCGCGACGGGGGCAGAGAGGTGCTGCTGGGTCTGGAAATGGACTGGCTGGAAAACGAAATTCCTTTTCAGCAGCAGGTTCTGGCCGGGGAACATTTTGATTATGTCATAGGCGGAATACATTTTCTCGGAACATGGGGCTTCGACGCCTCTGCGGAAGACTGGAAGCAGCTTTCCGCAGAAGGCAGGGAAGAATGCTATGCCCGCTACTATGCCACCATGAAAAAAATGGCGGAATCCGGTCTGTTCGACATTGTAGCCCATCCGGATCTGATCAAGATTTTCACGGTGAACGAATTTCATGCCTGGCTGGAAAAGCCGGACAGCATGTCTCTGGTGCGGGACGCGCTGCGCGCGGTGAAGAATGCCGGCATGGCCATGGAAATATCGTCGGCCGGACTGCGCAAACCCTGCGGGGAAATATATCCCTGCGGAAAAATCGTCGAAGCCGCCGCCGAGCTGCATGTTCCCATTACGTTCGGATCAGACGGACACTGCGTCAACACCATTGCCACAGGTTTTGAGGAACTTTCCCGCCATGCCGCGGCCGCAGGTTATACGCAAAGCCTGGTCTTTCACCGCAGAGAGGACGGCTCGCGCGAAGTGCGTTCCCTTTCGTTCTGATCCCTGCGCATTGTCCCGGACACCTTTCTTCTTTCAGATTTCCGCCATGTCTACACCGCTTGTCAGTCTCCGTCAGGTCACGGTCACCCTGCAGGGCGTGCGCGCCCTGGATCACATGGATTTCGATCTGTATCCCGGCCGCCATATGGCGCTGCTCGGGCCGAACGGCTCGGGAAAATCAACGCTGCTCCGGCTTCTGCGCGGCGAGGCCTGGCCCGATCAGCGCAACGGCGGCACGGTCACCTGGTATGATCCCCGATCGATCGACGAACAGGGCAATATCAGACCGGACACCACGCCTCTGACGGGCCGCTCCATGTGCGCCATTGTCTCCCCTTCCCTTCAGGAACTGTACATGCGGCAGGGCTGGCATGTTTCAGGCGAGGAAGTCATCCTCTCCGGTCTGCATGACGGATACATGCTCTACGGCGATTCCACGCCGGAGGAACGCAAGGCCGCCCACGCGCTGGCCCGCGAACTCGGTGCGGCCGCGCTTCTGGGACAGGACGCCTCCACGCTTTCCCAGGGGCAGTTACGCCTGCTGCTTCTGGCCCGTTCGCTCCTCCGGCATCCTGTCATTCTGCTTCTGGACGAGGCAACGGAAGGGCTGGACAACGAGGCGCGGGCAGCCTTTTTCCGTGCGCTCGAAGCCGTCGCAAAGGCGGAAAACGCGCCAACCATCGTACTCACAAGCCATTATACGGACGCCGACCTGCCGGATTTCTGTCGCATCGTCGGCCGTATGGAAAGCGGCAAACTGGTCGAACTGTGCGATCGGGATATTTCGGACTGTCTGCCTCCCGATACGCCTTCTCCGGCCTTTCTGTCATCTGGAGAACTGCCCCCGCAGAGGGAAGAAGCTTCCTGCGGCGTGGGCTTTTCCTTTCAACATGCAACCGTATTCCTTGATCGGCAGGAAGTGCTGCACGATATAAACTGGACGGTGGAACCTGGTCAGCAGTGGCTGCTGGCCGGCGGCAACGGCGCGGGCAAATCCACCCTGCTGCGCGTCCTGATGGGCGAAGAACCCGTTGCCGCAGGGGGAAGCCTGCGCAGATATCTTGCCGTTTCCAACGCAGAAGGCACGGCGCGGACAGAACGCGAACTCTCGACGCTTTCCGAAATACAGCATCATATCTGCCTTGTGTCCGATCGGCTTCAGGCTCTCTACACTCATGACGACAATGCGCTTCAGGTTACCCTCAGCGGCTTGGATGGAACAATCGGCGTTCACAGGGACTTTTCCGATGCGGAGCAGACGCGGGCCATGCACTGCCTGCGTCTGACGGGCATGGACGGCCTTGCAGGGCGTCGCTTCAGGACGCTTTCCACCGGTCAGGCGCGCCGTGTGCTTCTGGCCCGGGCCATGGCGGGTGCGCCTTCGCTCATGCTTCTTGACGAACCCTTTTCCGGGCTGGACGCAAGCTCTCGTCAGAGCATGATGGCTCTGATTGCCATGATGATGCGCAGCGGTATGCAGATCATTCTGATCAGCCACCGCGAGGACGATATTCTTCCGGGAATGACCCATAGGGCAATCATGCGCGACGGCCGCATGATCCGCACGGAAGTGCTGTCGCCCCGCAACTGCGGCCGGGCAGAGATTTGCGGCCCGCAGAGCTGAAATCCGCAGAGGGCTGGACACGGAAACGTTCTTGGGCGATTATAACGCGCTACCGCCAATATCAGCGCCAGCGGCGCGTTCCTCTGAACCGACAAGGATAACATGTATGAGCAATCTACTGGAAAACGCACCGGGTAAAAAAGTCCTCCTCATGGGCAATGAAGCTCTGGTACGGGGCGCCTATGAAGCCGGACTCAATTTTGCCTGCTCCTATCCGGGGACTCCTTCGTCCGAAGTTGGCACACTGCTTTTCAAACTCCAGGCCCGTGCGCCCTTCCGCATGGAGTTCGGAGCCAATGAAAAAGTCTCCATGGAAGCCGCCGCAGGCGCGGCCATGGCCGGTTTGTACAGCCTGACTTCCATGAAGCACGTCGGGCTGAACGTGGCCGCCGATCCGCTCGGCACTTTGACCTATATCGGCGTCAAGGGCGCGCTGGTCATCTACAATGCCGACGATCCCAGCCTTTTTTCCAGCCAGAACGAACAGGATAACCGTCATTACTGCCGCCTGTTCGGCCTGCCGCTCTTTGAACCCTCCTCCGCTCAGGAAATGAAGGATATGACCGTCGCGGCATTCCGGCTCTCGCACGAGCTGGGTATGCCCGTCATGCTGCGCTCCACAACCCGCGTGGCGCACCTGCGCGGAGTGGTCGAACTGGGTGAAGTCACGCCTCCGCTCAGCCCCGTTCATGTGGAAAAGGATCACTCCACCGTCAGCCTGCCCGTCAACGCGATACGAATGCACCGGGAACTTCTGGAACGTCTGGAGCAGGCCCGTTCCCGCAGCAATGCCTCGCCCTTCAATTTTACGCGCGGCCCGGAAAACGCTCCCTTCGGCATCGTCGCAAGCGGTATCGGCTACGCCTATGCGGCAGACGCCGTAAGCTCTCTGGGGCTGGAACATCAGGTTGCTATCTTCCGCCCGGGTCTGAGCTATCCTGAACCGGACGAAGCTCTGCTTGCCTTCCTGCGCGGCAAGAAAAAGGTGCTGGTGGTGGAAGAGCTGGAACCGATTATGGAAAATTTCCTCCGCGCTCTCGCACAAAAAGCAGGCGTCAGCGTGGAAATCGGCGGAAAAGGCGTCGCCAGACTTTCGCCTCTTTACGAATATGATTCCGAAATCGTGCGCGAAGCCGTGGCAAGTTTCTTCAACGTCGACTGCTCGCCCGCTCTTCCCCCGGATCTGACAGACCGTCCGAAACTGCCCGTCCGTCCGCCCAACCTCTGCCCCGGTTGCCCGCACAGAGCCTCCTATTATGCGGCCAAAAAAGCGACCGCCGGACAGGATGTTCTTTTCCCCAACGACATCGGCTGCTATGCGCTCGGCTTCGGCGCGCCCCTGCGCATGGCCGATACGATTCTGTGCATGGGGGCATCCGCCTCGCTGCCGTGCGGACTGGAACAGGCGACAAAACATACGGGGCAGAAACTCCTGTCCTTCATAGGGGACAGTACCTTCTTCCACTCCGGTATGACGGGGCTGGCAAACGCCGTCTACAACGGCCATAAGTACACTCTGGTCATCCTCGACAATCAGGTGACGGCCATGACGGGCCATCAGCCCTCCTTTGCCATAGATCCGGAAAATGACGAACGCGCCGCAATGGCCGGACTCACGCCCATTGATGCGGAAGCGGTGGTGAAGGCTCTGGGCGTCAGTCATGTTCAGGTAGTCAAGCCCTCCAATCTCAAAAAAATGGAAGCGGCGGTTCGAGAGGCTCTCGATTACGACGGCCTTTCCGTCATCATCGCCCGCGAACCCTGCCCCCTGCACCATAAACGGCAGGGCGACAGGAAAAAGCATCCTGTATTCGCCGTGGATCAGGAAAAATGCGATCAGTGCCGCATCTGCATCAGAGAATACGGCTGTCCGGCCTTCCAGCCGGAAGGCGAGCGCATTACCATCGACCCCACCCAGTGTTCCGGCTGCGCCGTCTGCGTACAGGTCTGCCCCCGGCAGGCAATACGGCCCAAAAAATAGCACGGTCCGCTCGTTCCCGAACATCCGGACATGCGCATTTCGATACCAGAAAAGCCTGCCTGCCTGAAAAAGGCCGAACCGGAGGAAATCTCAATGAATACGCTGAAAATATACGTTGTGGGCGTGGGAGGCCAGGGTAACGTCCTCGCCTCGAAGCTTGTCGGGGAAGCGGCAATGGCCGCGGGAGTCCCCGTTGTTCTGAGCGAAACGCACGGCATGGCCCAGCGCGGCGGCGTCGTGGAATCCACCGTTGTCCTCGGAGGCGCGCTCAGTCCCACCATCGCGGACGGCTGCGCGGACATCCTGCTTGCCTTTGAACCCCTGGAAGCCGTACGCGCACTGAACAAGGTGCGTAAGGACAGTCTGATCATCACCTCCACCTCCCCGCTGAAACCCTTTTCTCCTTCAGGAGACGACAAGGCATACCCTCCTGTTCCGGAACTGCTTGCCTACCTCAAAAGCAAGTGCGACAGGGTCCTGGCCTTTGACGGACGGGAAATAGCTCTGGAGCAGGGCAACGCCCTCGGCCTGAACATGGTCATGCTGGGCGCGCTGTATGCCTCCGGCATCATGCCCATACAGCCCGAAGACCAGAAAAAGGCCATTGCTTCCGGCACAAAGGAAGCTTTTGCCCAAAAGAATCTTGCCTGCTTTGACGCCGGACTCCGGGCCGGTCTTGAAGCCGCACGGCAATAAACAACAGCCGGCTCACGGCCGTTATCTTCCACGGGGCGTCCAGCGAGATATGCCGACCTTCCTTACCCGCACTCTCCCGATCGCGGCATTGCTCCTTGCCCTGTCCATCGGCATGGACGCCCCTTTTCCTTTTCTCTCTGCGGCCCGCGCCGCTCCAGCTTCCACAGAAGAAGTCGCCCCTCCTCCGCCCCTCGTCCTGCGGACACCTTCCGATTTTGTGAAAATAACAGCCGGGGACGGCACGCTCTTTGAAGAAAATGCCCGTCAGCTCGGAGATCGGGGCACGCTCCTCCGTCTCTTTCTTCCGGAAAATCAGGCGCATTTCTATGAAGAAGGCAAAAACCACGCCCTGACCCGGCAACTTGTCGTTTATACCATGGAAAAAAAGGACAAGGCTGCCTTCGAAACAGAAGAGGTCGCGCTGCTCGGAAGAATTCTGGAAGAAAGCTTCAGCTCCTTCGGAAAGATACCGGAAGAGGCACAGCATGACAGCCTCGCTCTGGAAGAAGCCCTCCTTCAGGCAGCCCATAAGGGACGCAATATTCTTATAGACACACGAACAACGGAAAATCTGCGTCTTTTTCAATACCAGCTTGTCTACTCCCTTTCCTCCGGTCAATCCGATGACGGGAGCGACGACAGCATGTGTACGAGTCTGACGACCGCCATGATGCTGGTGCGCGGACATATCGTGTTTATCTGCGCCAGCTCCATCAATACCCAGTCGCCCCTCTATGAAGACGCGACATGGACGCGCGACGTTGTGGATAAATACATGGCCACGCTGATGGCGGACAATAAGAAGAACTGACACTCGCAAGATCGGGGGGTTCCGACCTCGTCCGGACGCTCCTCCCGCTCTCCACAAAAAAACGGAGAGCGTCTGCCCAAAAGTCCCGCGACAACACACCCGAAAAGCGTTGCCCTTATTTCCAGCAAAAGGCGTACAAGGCTGTCGCCTTTCCCGTCGCTTTCCTGTCTCATAAAAAAATTCGCTCCCACATATCGCAGGCGTTGCTCAATGCGGATCGGGTATTTCCGTATTTTTCACGCATGATCAGGATATTTTTGTCCAGAAAAATGCCCTTTCTGTGGCAACATGAGGGAAACAGCCATTCCTCCACTGAAACTTCGCCCACAAAATATCTATAGAGTTCCGGTACTGTACTTAAAGAATTTCCTAAGGATGAGAATACATATCCGGCCTTCTGCCCTGCGCGCGAAAAAAAAGCTACCGGAACAACCTTTCCTGAGAGACACATCTCGTATTATTCTCTTTCTTCATGCCGGATACTCACACTTTTTTTATACGAAAAAATTATTAATTATTGTATGCAAAACTTGAAGATTTTTTCTTTTTTCATACATAATCA